>JAHFCH010000280.1 GCA_023249635.1 Fibrobacterota bacterium | reverse complement strand
ATACCGGCGCTGGTGCTTTTGCCGCGCAGATTGCGGAAGTCGTTTTCAAAATGGGTCATGGGTCCGAAGGAAACGCCGACGGTAAAGAGGATGGTGCAGGCGGCCAGTATCTTGAGGGCGGTGGGGCCCAGCGGCAGCCGGGGCAAAAGTACCCCTCCGTCCACTTCGGTATCCTCCGGCATCAGGAAGCCCACCAGGGTATGCACCCAGCCGGCCGGGAACTTGGACTTGATCCATTCGGCCACGCGCACGAAGAGGAAGAACAACGGCGGAATGACGAGCCAGGTGGTCGCCAGGGCCAGCGAGATGCCGATGCTCACGACGACGCCGAATTCCTTGAAGCCCTTGAAATGCCCCAACTGCAGGCTGATCATGGCGAAGACGTTGGTGGCCGCGCCCGAGAGCAGGGATCGGCCCGTGCTGTATACGGCCTCGATCATGGCGTCCAGCGGGCTGTACCCGTTGCGCCCCTCTTCGGCCCAACGCGAATACAGATGGACGGTATACTCGATGCCCAGGCCCGCGATCAGGGCCAGGATGAAGGCGGTGAGCAGGGTCAGGCGCTGGTACACCAGGAAGGTGATTCCCGTGGTCCAGGACATGGCGATGGCGAGGGGGATGAAGGTGATGACGACGCTGACGGCCTTGCGCACGAAGAACCACAGCAGCAGGATGATGAGCACGATGGAGATGGTACCGGCGGTGATGATGTCGCTGTTCACCTGGTTGATCTCGCTGAAGTTGCGGTAGGCCCCCGCCACCTTGGCGATCATGTTCGGCTCATACTTCTCCGGATGCATGGTCTCGAGCATGGCGGTACCGCGCTCGTAGATGCCCTTGGCGAAGATGGCGTCGGTGGAGGGATGATTGAGCTGGGCAAGTACCACGCCCACCCATACCTTCTTGTCTTCGTGCCACCCCATGAGACGCGCTTTCAGGGGATCGGGGCGGGAGGGGGCCTGGTTGTCCAAGGCGGCCACGGCAGGCGAAGGCGCTTTGGCCGAATCCTTCTTGTTGCCGATCTTGGCCAGCAGGGCGTCGACCATGTCCTGGGGCAGTCCCTGCCGCCGCAAGGCGGTTTCGTTGGGCCAACCCTTCAGGGTGGGCTTTTCCGCCGGTTCATCGTCCAGGGTTTCGATAAGCGGGTTGGCCTTCGCGAATCCGCCGCTGATCATTCCCGAAATGCGATCGCGGAGATCGGCCAACTGGTCGGTAGGCAGGTAGAGCAGCGCGTGCTTCTCGAAGAAGGTGCGGTCTTGATCGTATTGGACCCACACCACTTCTTTCCATTTCGAAAGCGAATCGCCGACGGCGGTCTGGAAGGCGCCTACCGCCTCGGCCGAGGGGGCTTCGAAGGCGATGGTGAGTAGATCGGTGCTGCCCATGCGCTTTTCGGCCTCTTGCAAGGCCACCACCGATTGCGTTCCCTTGGGCAGCAGCACGCGCAAATCGGTGTCGATGCGCAGCTTTCCCGCCAAAAAGGTGGTCAGCCAGGTGACCAGGCCGATGATCAGGAGCGGAAGCAGGGGCCGGCGATAGGATAGCCGGACGTAACCGCTGACGGTGCGGTACCAGAGCCCGGTTCGGACGGGCGGCTTCAAGGACGGATTCCGTTTCGCAAAGTCATGTCATTATACAATGGCGCAGGTTCACAATGGGGCACGATACCAGTCACAATAGTGGCAGAATATAGCAAGCCGGCCCAGGCATAGGGGTAAGCCGGGCTTTTTTTTACCTTCCGCCGTGTGGAAGGTCTGCGCGGATACCTGATCAGAGCGGACAAGAGCTGCACCCAGGTGGATACGCCGGCCGTGCTGGAATCCGCCACCCTGCCCGAAACGAAACTTATCTGGCTCGACTTCAGCGGCGACCTTTCCGGGGAGGTCGGGGACGAAATGACGCGGGTGCTGGACTGGCATCCCATCGTGCTCGAGAACTTCCACCTCGCCAGCTCCCGCCCCAAGCTGATAAACTTCGATCGGTACAGCCAGATTACCCTGCATGCCTTGAACCTTTCCCTGCCCAAGGAAGAAACGCGCACCATCGAAATCGACGTGGTCATCGCCAAGAACTACCTCATCACCTACCACCGCCATCCCGTGCAGAGCATCGAGGAGACGCTGGAGGATCTCGAAAAGGGGCGACTTACCTCGCTGGCGCCAGATGAGCTGTTGTACCATATCGTAACGCACATGATCGACAAGTACGTGCCCGCCATCGAAGGCAAGAAGGACCTGATCGCCGCCCTGGAAGAAGAGGCCCTGTATGATCCGGGCGCGGATTTGCTGGAGCGCATCGTATTCGTGCGCGATGAGATCATCGAACTGGGGCTGGCACTGGCGCCGCAGCAGATGATCCTCTCGCAGATGGCCTCGGGCGTATGCCGGCATGTGCGTCCCTTCATCCGACCCTATTTCCGGGACGCGGAAAGCCGCATGCGCAATCTCATCGACGAGCAGAACAGCTATAAGGAAATGCTCGCCAACTCGTTGGAGCTCTACCGTTCGGCCATGTCGTCGCGTACCAACGACACCATGAAGGTGCTCACCGCCATGTCGGCCCTGTTCCTGCCCCTTACCTTCCTCACCGGCCTGTTCGGCATGAACGTGACCCTGCCGCTCTCGCACCAGCATCATGCCTTCATGGTCATCGTGACATTGTGCCTGACCAGCTTCATAGGCATGATGGCCTACTTCAAAGCGAAGTCCTGGTTCTGACCATGGACTTCTGGGAACGCCTGCTTGAGCCGTTCCCGGGGGAAAGTTTCCTCGAATCCGCCCCTTGCCCCTCCTGCCGCGCCGCCTCCGCCGAGGAACTGGGACCGCTGGGCCCGCAAGCCCTCAAGCGCTGCGCGGCCTGCGCCCTGGTGTACGGATCGCCGCGCCTTTCCGGGGCCGCCCGCGAGGCCATGTACCGGCAGAATCCCGGGGCCATGGACGCGGGGCTCGATGCCATGCTGCGCCGCCTGATGACGGAACGCTGCGGCAACATGCGCCGCGAGATGTTTCCTTCCGCCGCCCCCGCCGGGACGCCGGGCTCCGGCTCCCTGTTCGAAATCGGCAGCGGCTGGGGCCATTTCCTGGATGTGAGCCGTCCCCATTTCGCAGAGGTGGCCGGCGCCGAGCTGGCCCGGGAGCAGGCCGCCCATGCGCGCAAGGCTTTCGGCCTGAAGATCACCGAGTCGGATATCTTCGCGGCGCCGGACGCGCCGAAGCATGACGTGATCGCGGCCTGGGAATTGATCGAGCATGTGCCCGACCCGGCGCGGGTGCTGGCCTGGGCCTTCGCCAACCTGCGCTCCGGCGGTCAGCTCGCTTTGTCCACGCCCAATTTCGATAGCCTGTACCGTCGCCTTTTGGGCCCGCACTGGTTCTATCACATCCCGACCCAGCATCTGACCTACTTCTCGCCCGCCACCATGAAAACCCTGCTGCTCAAGCTGGGCTTCGCCGAAGTGCGCGTGTTCACCTCGGGCCGATCGCTGATGCGCGAGCGGGCCAACGCGCATAACCGCGTAACGCCGGGACTCGACGTCCGCGGGCAATGGATGGAGAACCTGCGCATCCGCGATGCCATCGAACGCGAACGCGATAGCGTAAGCCTGGATAGGAGCACATTGCCGAAACGGGTTTGGCATGGTCTGGTATGGCGCCTGGTGAACCCGCTATTGACGCGGGGCTTCGGGGATCAGATGCGCGTTTACGCACGCAAAGCTTGAGCAAAGGTGACTTTGGAATTCCACGGCCCTGCTGGGGGTACCGGCTCTTCAGTCCGATTCTTCTTTCTTTCGGATGCCTGCTTTTCGAAGTATATTTGCATTCGACCATGGGAAGATTCAAAAGCCAAGTATGCCCGCTACGTAGGATTGCGCTTTCCTTCCTGGCCCTTTTGATCCTGGCCCAGGGAATGGCCGATGGCTTCGTGCTATACAAGAATCCCAATGGACTTATTTCCTTCGAACTTGAAGCAAATGATTGCCACGAAAGCCGTCATCCAAAGGGTGTGTCCCCGGTGACGATTCACGAAGTTGACCTGAGCGTGCGTTTTTGCTTGGATATTTCCTTTTTCGAGGAATTCCCTCCTCTTCCCAGCACTGTTGAATCACCTCTCTTTCTCGACCTTACCCACATTGGGTACCCCTCTCTTCTGACCCTAAACCCCCTCTCAATACGTCAGGCTTTGCACCGTGGCGACATGCCACAAGGGCGAAGTCCGCTGGGGCCGGATCCTCTCGCTACCGTTCGCTTAATCCTTTAGGTCTCCCCCCCGCCTGATTCCAGGCGTTTATTCCGTTTTATTTAGGAACCTATGGGAGGATTTCATGCGAATTCGATTTTCAACGTGGCTTTTTTGTTTAGTCGTTGAGGCGCCTGCAATGCCTGGGGTCAATGAGATCTCAGTTGATACAGTCAGAAAACCTCCTCAAGAAGTTTCTGAGAGTGCGCGGAGCCCGGGACTAACCTGGGAAGCCGTGGAGACACAGATCCTATCCGAAAACCCACGCATGAAAGCAGCCCAGTGGAAGTTGGAAGCGGCAAAGGGTGAAGTCGTTCAGGCAGGAACACTGCCCAATCCAACTCTCGCCACCCAGTTGGAAAATTTCGGAGGTACTCGCGGCTATAGCGGAACGCATGGCCTGGAAGTGACGACGGCTTTGAACCAGGTATTTGAAACAGGCGGAAAGCGTAAGCTGCGCCGGGCGGCGGCGGAGCAAGAGGTTCTGTTGGCGGAAACAGAGCTTGCCTCGAATCGGTTTTCGCTTCTTCTTGAAGCCCATCAATTATTTTGGGAAATCCTTCTGGCCCAGGAGAAGGTCTCGATAGAGGACGAGGATCTCCGAACGGCCCATGAATTCTTGCAAGTGCAGGAAATCCGAAAGAATGCAGGAAAGTCCCCGCTCCTCGAAATAGAACGGGCGCGAACCGCCTTACTGGCCGCCGAGTTGGCCAAAAGGCGAGCGGAGCGGGAAATCTTATCCTTGCAGACGCGATTGAGCCCGCTGATCGGTAAAGATACCGGATCCAATTATAGCCTACAAGGCGACCTTGCCGACCTCGAAGCCTTGCCCTCCCCTGATAGTCTTGCCGCGGCCAGCGGGAAGAACCTGGAAAGGATTCGCGGCGAGAGAGAAGTGGATTTGAGACTGCGCGAAGCCGCTTTCGAAAAATCAAAAGCGTATCCGGACGTCGAAGTGGAAGCGGGATGGAGGCATTCTTCCGAGGTCTCCTCCTATGGATTCTTGGCCGGCGTAACCCTGCCTTTGCCCCTATGGGATCGCAATCAGGGGTCCATCGCCCGTGCGAATGCCAAGGTTTCCCAAGCACGTGAGGAAATACGCGTCGCCGGGCGGCGGAATCAGTCCCAACTTCGGGAACGCTACCTGAACCTGGTGGGATTGCATGCGGACGTTATTTTCATCCGGGACAGCCTGCTGAATGCCGCGACCTCAACGTTTCGATCCGCGCAAGAGGGATTCAGCCTGGGGAGATTCAGCCCCTTGGAAATCCTGGATGCTCGCCGCACCTACTTGGATGCGAGGCGGGCCTATTTGGAAGCCTTGGCCGAATACCATCGTTTGACATTGGAATGGCAGGGGTTTGTGGTACTCGGAACTTCAGGTGATGCAGGAACAGATAAAAAGGGGCGGGAATGAACGCGGCAAAATTACGACTCATATTGGCATCGCTGATGGCTTGTACCGGTTTCTTCGCATGTGAAAAAAAAGGGGCCGAAAAGAGGAATGAGGTACGACCCGAAGCAACGGCTCAAACCCAGAAATTCGTCCCCCTCAGTGAAGAGCAAATCCACACGCAAGGAATCACGTTCGCTACTGCGGGCCCGGCAGTCCTTGAAAAGACATTGACCTTGCCCGGGGAAATCCAACTCAATGCCAATAAGACCGCGCGCATCATGCCCCGCTTCGCGGGCGTGGCTCGGGAGGTATTCAAGGGAATAGGCGACCGGGTTCAGAAGGGAGAGATCCTCGCCGTGGTCGAGAGCAATGAGAGCCTGAGCCCATATGAAATCAAGGCCCCGCTTTCCGGAACCGTCGTGGACCTGAAAATCTCACCCGGAGAGTTGCTTGCCCAGGATTCCCCCGCTTTCATCATCGCGGATTTGGGAATCGTCTGGCTCGACATCGGGATTTTCCCTGAAGATCTCTCCCGCATCAAATTGGGCCAATCCGTTCTGGTCCGCGCTCCCGGGGCGCCGGATATGACGGGGACTATTTCCTTTTTGGATCCCATGGCTCGCGGAGAGGCGCGCACCCTGCACGCCCGCGTGGTTTTGCAAAACCAGAAAGGCCTCTTTAAACCGGG
>JAHFCH010000090.1:12942-25134 GCA_023249635.1 Fibrobacterota bacterium | reverse complement strand
TAAGGTTCCCGGCAGGTTGGTGAGCAGATCGGTGTAGCGCCCGTCGCCTTCGAGGAAGAGGCAATCATCCACGAAGGGCGTTTGCGTCTCCAGGGAATTGTCCACGATCAGGGTGATGGTGAGCCCATCGGCCGAAAACTCGGGCTGGCTGAACAGCTTGAGCGGGACGCTTTCCTTGTAATCCTTGCAACCCTTGGAGAAGCGGATCATCTGCAGGAACGAGGTCGACGTCTTCAGCTTTTCCGATACGGTGATGACCAGGGTATCGGGATTGAAGCGACGTTCGGTATCGGTGACGTTGTAGGTGAGGCCGTTGGAAGGCCGCTTGACCGCGGTCAGCGGTACTGGACCTACCGAGTCGGACAAGGCCGCCTTCTGGCCCGCGAAAAGGTTGTCGTCGGGGAAGTGGCCATAGGGCGCTTCCTTGCCGTCGGGAATGCCCGTCAGGCCCAATCCGAATTCCGACTTGGAGAAGTCCGCCATGACGATGCTGGAATCGCCATCCTTGAAGGAGAGCTGGACCGAGGAGGCCTTCTGCTTGAAGTCCGTGCCCACCTGGTTCCAGAACACTTCCGGCAATTCCGTCGGCAAGCGGGAGAGCTTATGGTCGAAGAGGAAGTAGGCATGATCGGCCTTACCGTTACGGTCTTCATCCTTGATGTAGGCGCGGGTGACCAGGTCGTAGGTCGAGAGCATGGACAGGTCGGCTTTCACCTCGGATCCTGAAATCACGGCCATGCCGTTGACCAGCACCTGGTTCACCCGGTTGGCGACGGTGATCTTGCCTTCCAGCTTGCCGTTTTCCTTGGCGGGGTCGCCGCTCTGGAAACGGAATTCGGCCTTCACCTGGAACTTGCCGGTGAAGGGGCCGGTCTCGATGGCCTTGAAGGTTTCCTTCTCGCCCTGGGCGGTGGTCAAAACCACCTCGATGGTATCGACCTTATCGGTAGTGGGGCTCTTGCCTTCGATGAAGATGGTGAAGTCCTTATCCACCGCATCGGAAACCGAGGTGATGGGGGAGCCATCCTTGGTCGAGCCGTAGTACATCTTGGCTTCCGTGGGGTCGCTCCACTTCACATCGGCCGTGCGGGTGTCGTTGAAGACGGGATCGTTGTAGGTCACGGTAAGTACGTCGGCGTCGCGGCATAGCAGCAAGGCATCGTTCTTATCGACGCTGGTACCGGTAACCTCTCCCTTGTTCAGGGGGGGCTGGATGACATAGGCGTTCAGGGTCGCGTCCCAGACCAGGGTCACTTGGGCCACCTTGTCGCCGGATTGGGCGCAGGCCACCATGGCGTTGATGGTCGCGTCCCCGCTCTTGGTCACTTGCTGATCGCGGATGACGATGTCGACCTTGTCGGTCTTGCGTTCCACCGCGCCGCCGCCCTTATTATCGGTGATGATGATTTCCGCGGGCAGGTTGGGGTAGGCGATTACCAGGTCGTCGGTGACATCGCCTCCCGGTGCAGGGCCGCCCGCGTTGTTATGCGGGGAGACCGCCGCGTGCAGCTCACCGCGGTAATAGGCTTCGATCACGTTATTGTTATTGGTCGCCGTGGACTTGTCCTGCAAGGTCAGGGAACCTTCCCAGATTCCGCGGGTGGCGGTATGCGATTTGAGCGTAATGATGAGGCTCTCTTCGTCGGTGCCGATCTGGTCGCCGGCCTTCTTGTTCACCAGGGTGAAGCGCACCGTCTTGTTCTGGATGATGCCGTCGATGCCCGCGTTCCAGTCATCGGAGAAGCGCACGTAGACCTTACCTTTGACCGGGCTCCACACGTCCGTCGGCGCCAGCAGCGCGCCGGTCTCGTCGATGAAGTCCAGGTTGGCGGCTTCCTGCACGCCTTGGGCGAAGCCCGCGTCCCCGCGGTAATCCGTCTTGTACACCGGATCGGTGAACACGGCGGTGAGCTGGTCGCCCGCGGCGGCCACCTGGATCGTGTTATCGCCCTTGGCCTTGGCGCCCGTGCCTACCGGCGCCTTGCCGGAGAAGACCCCCGGGGAAAGTTCCGTGAGATTCACGATCTCGCGATCGCCGCTGCCGTCGCTCGAGGTCAGGACCACCGTATAGGACATGCTCGGATCCCGGGGCCGGGTCTTGACCACGATGAATACCGTGTCCTGGTTTACCGGGTACTCGGTGATCTTGGGGCCGTTCTCGGTGGCGGAGAAATACACTTCCGCGGCCACGAAGGCGGGTTTGATGAACAGGGTATCCGAGGCTTTGTCGTTGGCATCGAAGGGGTTCTGCCAGGTGACGATCAGGGTATCGGTGCCGGAAGCCTCGATGGAATCGTTGTCAACCGTCTTGGCCTTGGGGGAACGCAGTTGCACCAGGGCGGAGAGTTCCACGCTGTTGCCCAGTGAGCCGGTATTCTCGAGATCGATGGACTCCGCGTCCCCGGCGACCTTGGTCCCGGCGTTGACCTGGGTAGAGGTCAGGTTGTCCTGCGTGGTCACCAACTTGATGCGCACGGCCGTAGCCGCCCCGGTAATCGATCCCCCGGGGATGGCGTTGCCGTTCTCGTCCAGGATCTCCAGCCGCGAGGCTACGAATTCCTTGGTGTAGTTTTCCGTCATCACCTTGCTGTTCTTGAATCCGGGCTTGGTGGCGATGGCCTTGAGCACGGTGGTGACGTTGATACGGATGGGGTCGGTATAGATGGTGGCGCTGCCCGGCACCGGTACGCTGCCGTCCGTGGTATACCAGATGGTCGCTCCCGCAGTCGAGGTGCTGAGGGTAACCAGTTCGCTGGAGACGAATTTGCGCCCGGCGGGATCCGCCGTGGGCTTGGCCACTTCGTCGATGATCAATTCAGTCAGGGTGCCGTATACCGGATCCACATAGCGGATGCGGATCTGATCCGTCGTCAGGCAGGAGAGGATCTTATCGTTGAGATTGGGCACCGCCTCGTCCTTGACCAGGGTCCCGCTGGTGTAGATTCCCGAGGTGGCCGTGGGGCCTTCTCCCGCGGGGAAGTTGGCGACGCTGTCCCCGGACTTGGTGCAGGCTACGCTCACCAGTACCGTGTCCTTCGCGTTCACCGTGAAGGTTTGATCGTTCACGGTGATGATGAGCCCTTCATTGGTCTTCGGTACCACCGTGGTATCCATCTTCCAGGTGATGGTCGCCTGGGAATCGGGATAAGCGATCACCAGGAAATCGGTGGCCGTATTGCCGTCCGCGGCGCCTACGTTATCGTGGGCGGCTACGCTGATGGTGGCTTCGCCGCGGAAGCGGGTCTCGGCCTTGCCGTTGGAATCGGCCGGGGGAAACGCGTCAGCCAGGTCGATGGATCCCTTCCAGAGCCCGCGGCTGCTGCTCAGGTTCGTCGTGAAGCTGGTCGCCACCTTTTCGTGATCGGTGCCGATGGCCGCGCCGTACTTGCGGCTGACCAGGGTCAGGGTCACTTGTTTGGTGGTGATGTTGCCGTCCACGTCGTCATCGGAGTATGCGAAATACAGTTTGCCGCTGGCGGGCGACCAGATATCCCCGGTGGGCAGAGCGGTACCGGAGGCGTCGGTGAATTCCAGGCTGGGCGATTCCTGGACGTTCTGAGCGAAGCCCGCGGTGGCCTGATTTGAATCGGGATCCATGGGATCTTTGTACGTCACGCGCAATTGGTCGCCTCCCACGGAAACCTCGAGCTTATTGTCCCCCGGGGCCTTGGCGATATTGGAAATCGGCAACTGAGCCACCAAGGTGCCCGAGCCCGGCGTCAATTCCGTGAGGACCACGGTTTCCTTGTCCAGGTTGAACGTCTCGGAAGTGATCACGGCGGTATAGGTCTTGCCGGGATTGGGAACCTGGTCTTTGATGACCACGAATACGTTGGTCGCGTTGGCTGGATACTGGTTGGTGAGAGGTCCGCCGTTTGTCAGGGAGAACCAGATTTGCGCCTTCATCGCCGTGGCTCTTACCCGCATCAGGTCCGAAACCGTATCCTGCGCGTCGCGCGGGTGCGTCCAGGAAACCAGGATGGAATCATATATGCTTGATTCGAGAATCCCATTGCCCGCGGTCTTGGCGCCGCCGATAACCGCGAAAGTGAAATTGTTCTTGAAGACGATGCTGTCGGCCGTGGTCAGGAACTTAGGCTTGAGCTTGGGTGTCTCGGCATCCGCTTTGACTCCGGTGGAAGCGGCAGGCACAACCGAGTCCATGGGGGTGGGCGCGGTACGCACCCGGAGCTGGTAAATGAAATTCGTGTCCGTGAAAAAGCCCAGACGGGCCCCCCCGCCGTTCAGGATCAACAGTGAGGATTTATCGTAGCAGGTCATGCCGAACTGGGTCGTTCCGATTTTCTGCGTCGTCCCGGATTCGGCCGCCTTGGTCGACAAGGTGAACGTGATCGTCTTGGTATCCGTGGCGCCGGAAGTCTTTTCCTTGAAGGTCGTGGTCACCGAAATCGCATTGTCGAAATTCCTCTTCAAGCCGATCACGTCGCTCAGCTTCATCAGCCAACTGCCGTCGATCTGGGAGCTGAAATCCGCCGGGGCGCTGGTCGCCGACTGGGCGGGCGCCAGGCTGGAATTGGTGACGACGGCCGTCTGGGGTTCATATTCCAACAGCACGATGTTGAGGATCTTGGCGATCACGGCCTTGAGGCTGTCGGGATCATCGGGGGGAATGAGGTAGAACTTGCCGTTCGTGGACTGCGACATGTTGAAAAGGGAAATGGTATCGGCACGCGGGCGTCCCAGGAAGATGCCGTAGATGGGCGGCATTCCCGACGAGGGGCCTGCCCACGCGGGGTTATCGTCCTTGGGCTTGCCGTCCGAAAGGAAAATGATGGCCTTTTTGGGATTGGAAGTGATGCTCCCCGTGGTCAGCCAGGCTTTGGCCGTATCCGTAGGCGGGCGGTAAGCCGTACCGCCGTCGTTGCTGGCATGGATGGCGCCGACGACGGTGGTGACGTTGCCGGCGGTATTCAGCTTCAAGGGGAGCTGCCGATGGGCCGTGCTGCCGGAAAAGGACAGGATACCCGCGGTGGATAGGGGCGCGCGCAAGGCCTGGTCTTTGATGCCCAGGTAATAGGCGCGCGCGCGGGTCTGGTAGGGATCACCCGCGAATTCGGTGCAGCCGGTGTTGGAATTGAGGCGGTCGACGGTCCGGCTCTGATCGAAGAGGGTACCCGTGGTATTCCAGTAGTAGAACTTCACTTGGGTGGCGTTGCGCGTTTTGTCTCCGCAGTTGGCATCGCTCTCGTAGTAGGTCGTGTCGTTGGTGGTGGTATTGATGTAAGCGAGATTCGCGTTCATGCTGCCGGAATTATCGTAGACGTAAACGATGTCCACGTCGCCGCCGGCCTGGACCGAGCCTTTGCACAGGGAGAGCCCATCGTTGTCGATACGGGTCACGTTCAACGGCACGGTCACGATCTGGTTATTCAGTCCCGTTAGATCGAGGCATCGCTTGAAGGTGGTCGGGTTCCCGGTGAGCGTGGTATCCCTGCCTTGCAGATCGCATCGCCGCCCGGTCTGCGCTTGCGCGCTTCCCGCGGCCAGCGCGGCGAGCGCGGCCAAGCCCGCCAGCGTAACCGATAGGTTACGTGCGGTCCGAGTGGCAACGACGCCGTTGCGGGATTTCAGGTTGAAGGGGAGGCTCGCTGCGATGCGCATAGCTGGCTCCAAGGGGTTGGTCCGGATCCAAAGGCTGGAATGAGTAACCCTGTCGGTTCGGCCGGACGCCGGACCTGCTGGATTATATCATTCCGAAATCCACTAGGTAAGAACGTTGATTTTCCCCTGAGCCATTATGGGCGCAAGGTTTTTTCAACTCAAGGAAAATCAGGCCATAAACCCTTGCGGATTGGCCGGAATTTGGGAAGGTCACCAAAACGGAATCGACCGGAAAAGCCGAAAAACAAAGGGCGGGGACGCTGTCGGCGCTCCAGCCGGAATGAGAGCGGGTTAAGGGCTTGATGGAGACCGATTTCCGCGGCAGGCGGGGTCGGAACGCTCGGGCGCGGGCCGCAATAGCGGACATCAAGATTGGGACAAAGCGTTCCACCGCGGCGGCCTCCGGGTCACCACCAATTTAGTTGGTCATCCAATGGATTCGGACTGCGGGGGGCGGCGGTGGTCGACATGAAAAAATGCTGCGGCGATTCCCTTCCCGACCGGCCAGATACGCCCGGCTTCACGCCCGGGTTCCCACGACAAAGAAATTTTCCCAGGCATTCCGCGCAAGTTCGCCGTTTGTCGGCCCGCAGGCTTGTTTCCTATCTTGTTTCCGATGAAGCCGTTAAGCCCCAGGAGCTATGCGGCATACGTAGGGTTATGGGCGCAGGCAGCCGGGCGCACCCCTCCGGAAAAGCTGGATTTCCTCTCCGTAAATTGGATAATGGACCGGGAAAGGCGGAAACGGGCGTGACCGAATACATCATCATAGGCGTTTTCGCCTTGGTGGGCCTCCTCTTCGCAGGAGCGGCCATGGTGTTCTCCCGCATTGTCGCTCCCCGCTTCCCGGATACCGGCAAGAAGCTCGATGCCTACGAATCGGGCGAGGACGCCATCGGTACCGCCCGCATCCAATTCAAGTTGGGCTATTACCTCTTCGCCCTGGTCTTCCTGGTTTTCGACGTGGAAGCCATCTTCCTGTTCCCGGCCCTGGCCAACCTGGGTCCGGCGGCCGATGGCGAGGCGGGGCAGATATCCCCCCTCTTTGTATGGGGCGAAATCGTGGTATTCGTGGCTGTGTTGGGTTTCGCCTTATATTATGCGTGGCGAAAGAAGGTTTTGGAATGGGACTGATGGGCGGTTCACCCCTTACCGGACCCGGGCCCGAGGGCATTCAGCCCGGCCCCGATGGCGGATTCCCACCCCTGCCCGAGACCGGCGGCCTGACCAATGCGGTCGATTGGGTGGTCGGCTGGGCCCGCTCCAATTCCCTCTGGCCCCTGGTTTTCGGTACTTCCTGCTGCGCCATTGAGATGATGGCCACGGGCGCTTCCCATAATGATTGGGCCCGCTTTGGTCTCGAGGTGGCGCGCGCCTCCCCCCGCCAGGCCGACCTCATCATCCTCGCAGGCACCATCGTCGAGAAGATGGGTTCCCGGCTCATCACCCTGTACGAGCAGATGCCGGGTCCCAAATACGTGATTGCCATGGGCGCTTGCACCATTTCCGGCGGCCCCTTCTATTACGACAGCTATTCCGTGGTCAAAGGCGCCGATCGCTTGATCCCCGTGGATGTCTACGTTCCCGGTTGCCCTCCGCGGCCGGAAGCGCTCCTTTACGGCGTGATGAAACTGCAGGAATTGATCAAGAAAGGCGCCTGGCGTAATTCCCTGATCCCGCGTCCCATCAACCATGCTCCCTTCAAGGATGAGATGAGCGAGACGGCGCGCGAGTGGGAAGCCAAGGAGAAGCTCAAGCAAGAAGGCATGAAAGAGGCCCAGGAGAAATTCAAGGCCGAGAACCCCGACTTCAAGGGCGTGGTCATCAAGCGGGTGGCCGCTCCCAAATTCGACGAGGTAGCGCGTGTGGTACGTCCCGCGCGCGGCCTGCCCCCGGCGGAAATCCTGGCCCTCCTCAAAACCTTTTTCCCGACGCTCGGCGTCTACAACCTTCCCGAACCGGATGCGGCCAAGCTCGCGGCCCTGGGTCCCGAATACGTGCTCGACCTAACCGTCCCGAAAGAGGACTACCTGCCCCTGATCTCGTTGCTGCGCGATGATGCGCGCTTCAAGCTGGATTTCCTCATCGAGTTGACCGCCGTGGATTGGAAGGATCGCTTCGAGGTGATCGTGCATCTGCTCTCCACGGAAAAGGGGCACAAGGTGTTCCTGCGCTGCGCCCTGCCGCATGACGCGCATCCGGAATTGCCGAGCCTGACGGACCTGTTCTCCGCGGCCAATTGGCATGAGCGCGAGGCTTGGGATTTCTTCGGTATCCGCTTTACCGGCCATCCGGATCTTCGCCGCTTGTTCCTGGACGACGATTTCCCCGGGCATCCGCTCCGCAAGGATTTCGAGGATCCCTCCCGCGTGGTGAAGCGGCCCTACTGATGGAAGCCCTCAAGACCTCCGCTCCGGCCCTGCCTCCCGGTTTCAGCTTGCGGGAAACCCGCGCCGACGGCAGCCAGGAATATTTCCTCAATATGGGGCCGCAGCATCCCAGCACCCACGGGGTGCTCAAGCTGGTGGTGCGCCTGGACGGCGAAACCGTGGTGGAAGTGGTGCCGCATCTGGGCTTCATCCATCGCGCCATCGAGAAGATGGGGGAGAACGAGACCTTCGTCCAGTACATCCATCTTACCGATCGCATGGACTACCTCAGCAGCCATATCAACAACCTGGGCGTCTGCATGGCTATCGAGAAGGCCATGGGGATAGGCGTACCTGAGCGCGGCGAGTATATCCGCGTGTTGGTTTCCGAGCTGCAACGGATCCAATCCCACTTGCTGTGGTGGGGCGCTTTCGGGATGGACCTGGGCGCGGTGAGCGCTTTCCTGTACGGGTTCAAGGAGCGCGAAAAAATCACGCAATTGTTCGAAGAGTTGTGCGGCGCGCGCCTGACCATGAACTTCTTCCGCCCGGGCGGCTCCAATGCGGACGTGCCGGAAGGTTTCATCGGCAAGGTCAAGGAGCTCCTGGAAGAGATGAAATTCTCCCTGGATGAATTCGATACCCTGATTTCCAAGAACATGATCATCCGGGAACGCTGCTTCGGAGTGGGAAGGCTTTCCCGCGAGCGGGCCGCCAACTACGGATGTTCGGGACCGGTGGGCCGGGCCTCGGGCGTGGACTTCGACGTGCGCCGGGATGATCCCTATTCCATTTACGATCGGTTCAAATTCGAAGTGCCGCTGGGAAGCAACGGGGATTGCCTGGATCGCTACCTGGTGCGCATCGCCGAGATGCGGCAATCGGTGCGCATCCTGGAGCAGGTCGTAGCCGCCTTCCCGGAGGGGCAATACCGCTCCAAGGAAAAGGCGAGTTACAAAGTGCCGGCGGGATCGTATTTTTCGGCGGTGGAAACGGCGCGTGGCATGTTCGGCACCTACTTCGTTTCGGACAACTCGTTCAAGCCTTATCGCGTCAAGAGCCGTTCGCCCAACTTCTCCAACCTTTCCGCCTTGAACGAGATGGCCCAAGGGGGCAAGATCGCCGACCTGGTGGCCATCCTTTCCACCCTGGACCTGATCATCCCGGACATCGATCGATGACGGAGATTCCGGCCAACAATCCGGTGGGGGATTTCCTGCGCGCCAACCTGCCGGCCCCCTGGGCCGCGATTGGCAATGGCCTCATCGCCGTGGCCGCTTTGGCGGGTCTCGTTACGGTAACCGCGATTTTCCTCATCTGGCTGGAGCGCAAGGTGTGCGCGCATTTCCAGGCGCGACTGGGTCCGACCCGCGTCGGCCCTTTCGGCCTCTTGCAACCCATCGCTGACGCCATCAAATTGCTGATGAAGGAGAACGTGAAGCCGCGCGGGGTGGATGCCCTGGCGTATTTCCTCGCGCCCCTGCTGCCCATCACCGGGTCCTTTCTGGTGCTGGCGGTCATCCCCTTCGGGCCCACCTTGCAAGTGGTCGATTTGCAGGCCGGCGTGGTGTACGTGGTCGCGGTATCCGGCCTCGGCATTCTAGGCATCCTCATCGGCGGATGGGGATCGAACAACAAGTATTCCCTGCTCGGTTCCATGCGCTCGGGGGCGCAATTGTTCTCGTACGAATTGTCCATGGTACTGTGCATGCTGCTGATCGTAATGGGGAGCGGAACGGCATCGCTGCGCGAGATCGTGCTCTCCCAACAGGGTCCGTTCTGGCATTGGTGGATCATCAAGATGCCCCTGGCGGGCGTGGCCGCCTTCGTGTTGTTCATGGTTTCCTCCACGGCGGAGCTGAACCGCGGGCCCTTGGATCTATCCGAAGCGGAATCGGAGCTCACGGGCGGATTCCATACCGAATACACGGGCATTTCCTTCTCCATGTTCTTCCTGGCCGAGTTCGTGAACATGTTCGCGTCGGCCGGTCTGGGCGCAACCCTGTTCCTGGGCGGCTTCCTACCCGTGCAGTTAGGCTACGCGCCGGTGGATCATGCGCTGGCCATGCTGCCGGGCGTATGCTGGTTCTTCGCGAAGACCTACTCCCTCATCTTCCTGTATATGTGGTTCCGCTGGACCTTCCCGCGCCTGCGCATCGATCATCTGCTTTCGCTGGAGTGGAAGTTCCTCCTGCCGGCATCCATGGCCAACATGCTGCTGGGCGCGACCCTGGTGGCCTTCCGCTGGATTATCCCATGAGCGAAGAAACCCCGAAACCGGACGCGACCCCTGAGGTAAAGCCCGCTGAGGCAAAACCCGCCGCGCCTCCGCCGCCGCCTCCCGTCACCTATCCCCGTAGCGCCGGGGTTACCATGGCGGCCGCGCCCAAGGCCAGCCTCAGCCGTTTCCTGGGCGATGCCTTCGGCCTGTTCAAAGGCATGAACGTCACCATGCGGTATTTCCGCAAGCCCAGCCGCATCGTCACCCGCGAATACCCCGAGAACCGCGGCACCCTCAAGATGAGCGAGCGCTTCCGCGGCCAGGTGGTGATGCCCCATGACGAGAAGAACGAGCATACCTGCACCGCCTGCACCCTGTGCGAAAAGGCCTGCCCCAACGGCAGCATCTCCATCCTCACTACCAAGAACCTGGCCTCCAAACGGGTGCTCGGCGCATTCGTGTATCGGCTTTCGAGCTGCACCTTGTGCAATCTCTGCATCGAAGCCTGCCCTTTCGACGCCATCCGCATGGGTCATGGATTCGAGATGGCCACCTTCACCCGCGATCCGCTGGATCTCATCCTGAACAAGACGGAAGGGCGCTGAGGGTGCGGGACGCTTTCTTCTACGCCGTGGGCGCGGCCATGCTGGGATTGGCCGCAATCACCGTCTTGGCCCGCAACCTGTTCCGCGCCGCTTTGGGATTGCTCGGTGTCCTGCTGGGAACCGCCGTCCTCTTCCTCTTGCTCAAAGCCGAGCTGGTGGCGCTGGTGCAAGTGATGGTCTATATCGGCGGTATCATGATCTTCGTACTCTACGCGGTGCTGCTGACCTCGGAATTGGGTGGGCGCATGGCCCGACCTTCCCCCGCCAAGTTGGCCCTGGCCGCCGCCGTTGCGGCCATCTCCCTGGGATTCCTGGGCAGGCTCGCGATGCGCGCCGGTCCCGGCGAGAGGGGGGACATGTCGACGGCCATCGCCGCCCTCAAACCGCTGGGCGCGAGGATGCTGAACAGCGGGCCCGGCGGATTCCTGATTCCCTTTGAACTCATTTCCCTGCTCCTGTTGGCCGCCATGGTCGGCGCCATCGCGGTCGCCCGCGACGGCAAAGGCGGCTCGCCGTGAACCTTTCCGCCTGCCTGCTGCTGGCCGCCGGACTGTTCGCCATCGGAGCGTACGGACTGCTTACCCGGCGCAACTTGATCGCGGCCCTGATGTCGCTGGAGTTGATGGTCAATGCCGCCTTGATAAACTTCGTGGCCTTCGCCCGCTTCGGAGGCCCGGCCGCCGGCCCGCATGATCCCGAAGCCGGAAGTCTGTTCGCGTTGTTCGCGGTGGCCGTGACCGCGGCGGAAATGGCTTTGGCGCTGGCCATCGTCATCGCCGTGCATCGGCAGCGACGGCATCTGGACGTTCGGGAACTGGATGGCCTGCATGGCTGATGCCGCCATGGCCCTGCCCGTCGCGCAAGGGGAGATCTGGGGACCGCTGCGCTGCGCCGCCTATGGCGTGCTCCTGTTGCCTTTGCTTTCGTTCCTTCTCAATGGCCTATGGCTCGGGCGCAAAAGCGCCAAGGCCTCCGGTTGGACCGCCACCTTGCTGATGGGTGGCACCTTGCTCTGCGCCATCGCCCTGGCGCATGGCTACTTCCGGGAAGTGTTGGCCCATCCCGATGCCTATCCCGGCCGCACCGCGTTGGCTTGGGAGCATATCTGGATGACATTCGATACCGCTTCCGGCCCTATCGCCGCCAAGCTGGGTTTCTACCTCGATCCCATTTCGGTAATGATGGTTTTCGTGATCGCCTTCATCTCCTTTCTGGTGAACCTGTATTCCATCGGGTATATGCAAGGGGATGCCGGCGCCGGGCGCTTCTTCCCGACCCTGGCCTTCTTCAGCTTTTCCATGCTCGGTCTGGTGGCCGCGAGTAACCTGGCACAAACCTTTTTCTTCTGGGAGCTGGTGGGGGCGGCCTCGTACCT
>JAHFCH010000090.1:0-12932 GCA_023249635.1 Fibrobacterota bacterium | reverse complement strand
GGCCTCCTACCTGCTGATCGGGTTTTGGTACACGAAGCCTTCCGCCGTGGCCGCCAGCAAAAAGGCCTTCATCCTCACGCGGTTGGCGGACGCCTTTTTCCTGATGGGCGTATTGATTACCGGCAGCGCGGCGGGCGGCTTCGATTTCTCCGTACTCAATTCCCCGGCGGCAGCGGCGGCCCTCAACCACACCGTGGGCGTCGGCCTGCTGGCCGTCAATCTGCTTTCCTTGACGACCCTGGCCATCTACATGGGCGCCTGGGGAAAGTCCGCCATGTTCCCGTTCCACGTCTGGCTCCCGGACGCCATGGAAGGACCGACGCCGGTTTCTTCCCTCATCCATTCCGCCACCATGGTGGTCGCGGGCGTGTTCCTGACCGCGCGCTTGTACCCGTTGTTCTCCGCATCGGAGCACACCTTGCGGGTGGTGGAAGCCACCGGCGCGTTCACGGCCTTGTTCGCCGCCGCCATCGCCTGTACGCAAACCGATCTGAAACGCATCCTGGCCTTTTCGACATTGTCGCAATTGGGGCTGATGATGGCGTCTTTGGGTGCGGGAGGTTTTTCCGCTTCCATGTTCCACATCTTCACCCACGCCTTCTTCAAATGCCTGCTCTTCCTTTCCGCCGGCGTGATCATCCATGCCATCCATTCCAACGACATCCGGGATGCGGGCGGCTTGCGTAAGCTGTTACCGCGCACCTATTGGACCTCGCTGATCGCCTTGCTGGCCATAGCCGGCGTATTTCCTTTCGCCGGGTATTGGTCCAAGGAGGAGATCCTGCAGGGCGCCCTGGCCCGCGGCCATTACGCGGCCTTCGCGGGAGGCATGGCTACCAGCGCTCTCACCGCTTTCTACATGTCGCGCTACTTCTTCCTTGCCTTCCATGGGAAAAGGCAACCCGCGACGGCCGCGGCCCATGGCCACCCGCCCCATGAAGGCTGGCTGATGACCTTGCCCCTGTTGGTGCTGGCCGTGCCCAGCGCCCTGGCGGGATGGCTTGCCGAAGGCCTGTTCGGCCGCGAGATGGCCCCCTGGAGCCCGGGCGCGCCGGTGGAGGCCGCCTATGAAAGCCACGGCTCCATCTGGGTCCCCAGCATCGCCACCGCCGCGGCCCTTATCGGCATCGGCATCAGCATGTATTGGTATTCCGTCAAAGGGAACCGTCCCGGTTACCCCGGTCGTACCCAACCCGGCTGGTACGTCGCCTTGGCGCGGAAATTCTGGATCGACGAGATTTGGATGTGGCTCGCCAAAGGCGTTGGCGCCAAGGCCATTGCGGCCCCCATGAACTGGATCGAACGCCGCGTGGTGAACGGGGCCTTCGACCTCGCCTCCGGCATCCTCAAGCGCTTGGCCTTCGCGCAAAGCCTGGGGCATAGCGGCCAGGTGCAATGGTATATCGCCGTTGCCCTGGCCGGATTATTCATCCTGGCGGCCGCCACCGGGTTGGGATCCTGATGGCCTATCCCACCCTGCTCAGCCTCACCTGGGTGTTGCCGTTGGCCTCGTCCGCGGCCCTCCTGGCTTTCCCCGCCCAAGGCGGGAGCGCCAAGCGATTCAGCCTGATCGTGAACGGCCTCAACCTGCTGCTCATCGCATGGTTGTGCTGGGTGTTCGCGGGAAACCCGCCCCATCCCGTGCCGGGATCTTCCGCCCCGGCCTTGGCATTCGTTACCGACCATGCCTGGTTCGCCAATCTCGGAATCCGCTACCACGTGGGCGTCGATGCCATCTCCATGAGCATGATGTTCCTGGCGGCCGTGATCGTATTCTGCGGTACTCTTGTAAGCTGGGAGATCGGGGACCGGTCCCGGGAATTCTTCATCCTGCTGCAAGCCTTGGCCGCGGGCGTGTTCGGGAGCTTTATCGCCTTCGACCTGTTCGCCTTCTTCGTATTCAATGAACTCACCTTGATACCCACCTACCTGCTGATCGGAATGTTCGGCAGCGGCCGCAAGGAATACGCGGCCATGAAATTGACCCTGATGCTGATGGGCGGATCGGCATTGATCCTGGTCGGCTTCCTGGGCCTGTACTGGGAATCGGGCGTGCACAGCTTCGATATCGCGACCTTGGCCCAGGTGCGCATCGACCCCGGCTTCCAGATGTGGGCCTTCCCGGCCATTTTCCTCGGCTTCGCCATCCTCGGCAATCTGTTCCCGTTCCATATCTGGTCCCCGGACGGCCATGCCTCTGCGCCTACCGCCATCTCCATGTTCCTGGCCGGTGTGCATATGAAACTCGGCAGTTATGGGTGCCTGCGCATCGCCATGTACCTGCTTCCCGAAGGCTGCCGCGCCTGGATGGACGTATTCCTGATCCTGGCGGCCGCCGGCGTGGTGTGGGGCGCCATCGTCGCCGTCAAGCAAAAGGATTTGAAATACCTGAATGCCTACTCTTCCGTTTCCCATTGCGCCCTGGTATTCGTGGGCCTGGCGGTGCTGAATCCGACCGGACTGCGGGGCGCGGTCATGCAAATGCTGGCGCACGGCTTCATCACCGCGCTGGTATTCTGCCTCATCGGAATGATCTATGCCCGCACGCATACCCGCCTCATCCCCGACATGTCCGGGCTGATGGCGCGCATCCCCTTCCTGGGCGTCGCCTTCGTCATCGCCGGCTTCGCGGCCTTGGGCCTGCCCGGCCTGGCCGGCTTCGCGGCGGAGTTGAACGTTTTCCTGGGCGGCTTCTCGGCGGGCCGCCCGCTGCCCATTATCGCCACCGCCTTCGCGGTCCTCTCCATCGTAGTCACTGCCATCTACGTGTTGCGGGCCGCCAACGCGATTCTCCATGGCCCGGCCGCTCCCGCCACGGAAGCCATCGCGGACGCGAACCTGGGCGAAAGGGTCGCCATCCTGTTATTGCTCGCCTGCATCCTGTCCATGGGCCTGATGCCGGGCCGCATCGCCTCACTCATCGACGAGGCCTTGCTCCCCATTCTCGCGAACCTGTCCCGGTAACCCATGTCCGCCTTCCCCATCATGCCCTTCCTCCCCGACCTGGCCCTGTTGGCGCTGGCGCTGGCGGTGTTGGCTTCCGACCTGATGGGGGAGGAAAGCAGCCTTCCGTTCCACCTTTCCTGGCTGGGATTGGCGGGTATCGCCGCTGTACTGATTCCGGCCGCGCATTTCTCCGACGCCAACATCATGGAATGGGCCGGGTACCGGGTGGTCTCCGAGGGCAGCGGCTGGAAATTGCTCTTCACCTTGGCCGCGCTAGGCACCGTGCTCCTGTCCCGCCCATACTTGCGGCCCGGGGGTAACGCGCGGGGTACCCTGGGCCGGCCGGGCGCCTTCCTCGGCCTCATCCTCCTGTGCGTCCAGGGCATGTTTGCCCTGGTTTCCGCCACCGACTTGCTTACCTTTTACCTGGGCCTCGAACTGGCCACCTTGCCCTTGTTCGCCCTGGCCGCCTTCCAGCCCCGGGATGCGGCTTCGGTCGAGGCCGGCACCAAGTACGTGCTCATGGGGGGCTTCTCCTCCGCGCTGACTCTGTTCGGGCTTTCCTTCCTGTACGGGGTTTCCGGGTCCCTGGATTTCGCCGCCCTGTCGCATGCCGCCACCACCGCTCCCGGCGAACCGTTGCTCTGGGGAGGACTGGTGTTCATAGGCGGCGGCCTGGGATTCAAACTGGCCATGGCCCCTTTGCATATGTGGGTACCCGACGTGTACCAGGGCGCGCCCACTCCCGTGACCGCGTTCCTTTCCATAGGCTCCAAGGCCGCCGCCGTCGCCGCCGTCGCCACCCTGTTCCTCGGCCCGCTTGATCCGCTGCGGACGGGGATGTCGGGATTCTTCATGGCCGCGGCCGTGCTTTCCATGGTGGTCGGCAATCTGGGCGCCATGCGCCAGAGCGATTTGCGCCGTTTCATCGGGTATTCCTCCATCGCCCAGGTGGGCTATATGCTGGTAGCCCTGGTAGGGGACGGAATGGCCGCGCGCACGGGTCTGGTCTACAACCTGCTGGCGTACGGACTCACTTCCTTCGCCCTCTTCTTCATCATGGGAATCATCGGCAAGGAAGGCCCGGAAACCATTCCGGCCTTGCGGGGATTGGGCCGGCGTCATCCCGGCCTCGGCGTCCTGTTGGTGTTGGCCATGTTCTCCCTTGCGGGCATCCCGCCCTTGGCGGGTTTCCTCGGAAAATTCCTCATCTTCACCGCCGCCGCGCAAGAAGGCCATTATGTGCTGGTGGGCATAGCGGTCGCGAACGCCGTGGTCTCGTTCTACTACTACATGCTGTTGGTGAAGGAAGCCTACATGGCGGAGGCCCCCGCAGCGCCCGCCTTGATCTTGGGTCCTTTGCGAACCCTAGCCCTTTGGGCCCTGGCCATCGCATTGCTGGTACTCGGACTTTGTCCCGCGGCCCTTGGTTGGCTAACGCCGTCGTAGCGGTTGCGCGGGTTCTTCTCCGCAAATCTCCGCCACGATTCCCAAATTTCGATCCCGTTGGATTCCTAGGGTAACTTGCGCATTACCTGGGGCGATCGTTGCGGTTTCCGCAACGCTATATCCCGGGCTAGGGATCCCGCCCGGAAGGCCCCCTATACATTAGCCGGAATGAAGACGAATCACCTGCTCATGATCGCTCTCGCCTCGGGGGCGTCCGCGGCCCGCGCCAACGCCCCGTACGTGACCCTCTACTATTCCGATCCCAAGGGATCGGTGCTCATGCGCGATATCGTGGTGACCGAGGAAACCGAGGGATCGTATTACTGCGCCATGGGCTGGTTCGGGAACGACGGCTATGCCGGATTGCAGCGCACCACCGGGAACCGCGGCACGGACGGCAAGACATTCTACAAGCATCTGCATTTCTCCTTGTGGGACACGCCGACCAAGCAGCCCATTCCCATGATCTGGAAGCGGCCCGAGGTGATTGTGGACGGATTCGGCGGGGAAGGGGAGGGGGTGAAATCCCTGTGGCCTTTCGATTGGAAGGTAGGCTCGCGATATACCATCGCGCTCAAGGTGTGGGACACGGGCCCGACGGGAACCGCCTGGGGGATGTGGTTCCGGGATAATGACCATGAAACCTGGTACCGCACCGCGACCTGGGGATTGCCGATTCCCGGTGCGCGCATCGACGCCGGTACCTACAGTTTCATCGAAGATTACCTGGGTAATAACAAGTCCCGGGGCATGCGCGTAGGGCCCAGTTGGAAGCTGGATATGCAAGGGAAGTGGTTTCCGCTGCAGCGGACCACGGTGCGCGAGCGCGATGGCCTGCGTCCCTGGGACGTCTCGATTTCGGATGGCGCTTTCGCGATGCTCTCCGGCGGGGCCACGGAGCCGCATCTGGCCAATGGGACCGCCTTGAGCGCGAGTTTCCCCGACGCGCCGACGCTGCTGCCCCAGGCCCCGCGTTTGACGGCCACCTACCGGGCGGGAAGCGTGATCGCGACCTGGACTGCGGACAGCTCGAAATCGCCGCCCTTCTCCCATGAATTGGAAATCGTGCGGGATGGCAACCCCGTGAAGAAGGTTTCCCGTGTGGATCCAAGCGCCCTGGCCGATACCGTGGCCGGCCTGGCTTTAACGGATGGCCGCTATACCCTGAAGTTGTCGCAAACGGATATCTTCGAAAAGGTCGCCATCGCCGAGGCGGAATTCACCGTGGGTATTTCCGCGATCCGCAGGGCGGCAGGAAATGCGGGAGAGGGCGTTGGCGCCGGATTGGGGGCGGGGAACCGGAACGCCATGTTCGGGAAGGCGGGACATCGCCGTGATGCCCGCGGGCGCGCGCAGCCGGCACCGGTCAGGTAGGTCTAGACTTTCCCCAGATCGGCGAGACGCACGAAGCCGCCTTTGCCGTTCAATAGTTTGACCGAGACCCATTCGCCGCGGGTTTCCACGATTTCGAATTTGGTCCCCTCATGCACCTGGGTCAGCAACTGGAAGGTCTCGCCCGGGCCGCTGAACATTTCCACCGCCGGCTTGAGCACTATGCCGTAGCGCAGGGTTTCCTGTTCCTTGATCTTGATGACCAGCGAAGGCGCTTCCGCGGCCAGGCCCAGCGCAGCCACGACGATCAGGGTCGCCAAGGCGGTGCGCATGGCGGAGCCCGCGTACAGGCAGAGGATGGCCGCCAGCCAGATGAATGCGAACAGGGCCAGGGCGATCCACAAGCCTTCGTTGATGGAAAAGGCGTTATGCGCGAAGGCGATGGCGCGCGTCAAGGCGTTGGTTTCAGGCGCAGGATTCTTGTCGATGATCTGCGCGTTCACGAAACGCAGGTTGTAGGCGATGTCAGGATCGTTGGGGTCAAGCTTGCGCGCCTTCTCGTAGTAGAGGATGGCCATGCCCAACTGGTTCTGGCGGAACATGCAATTGGCGTAGTTGAAATAGAGGCGGGCGTCGGCCACGCCTTCGTCGATGGCCTGGCGGTAGATGTCCGCGGACTTGACGTAGTCCGATTTCTCGTAGGCGGCGTTGGCCTGCTGGAACGATTTCGACGCGCGCGCCAGCGCTTCCGGAGTCACCGCGCCCGCCGCGGCGAACAGGCCCAGGGCCAGGATGAGGATGCGCGCGATCATAGTTCCCGGTCCAGCATGCGCAAGAGGTTTTCGGCCGACATCAGGGCCTCCTTCCACGCTTTCTCGTCGCGTTCGCCGCCGCCGAATTGGCCGAAGTCGCAGGCCTGCAGCACTTTGGCGTATTCGGTGATGGAGGCTTCGCTCACTTTGCGCTCGCGTAGTTTGGCTTGGCCGTCGTCCAGGGTAAGGCCGCGGAACTCCACGTTCAGCTTGTCGCTGGCGAAGCCGACTACGGCTTGGGAAAGGGCCTTGTAGAAACCGCGCGCATCCCGCTGCTTTAGGGCGTCCCCGGCTTCTTTCAGGCGGCGCTTGAGCTGCGGCCCGGCCAGGGTCTTGCGCTTGAGGATAGCGTCCGTGGCCAACCGGCGGCTGCGGCTGCGGGCCATCAGGAGCATGGCGAAGGCTACCGGGGTCGGCGGGAACAGGAGCCAGAACCAGGGCCGCTTGTAAATGAAATCATTCTCATTGCGGAGCGCGTAGCCGGACTTGATATGCCGGATGTCCGAGCCGATATCCGCGATCTCGCGCTGGCTCATGACCCGGTTGGGCGAGCCCTCGATTTCCTTGCCCGCGCTCACCGACAAGGTAATGGGCTGGGACTTGGCTTCGGCGTAGGCCTTGCGGGCAGGATCGAAATAGGTGAAGGTTACCGGGTTCAAGGTGTATTCCCCGCGGCGATGGGGGACCATCACGTATTTGAAAGTCTTGGTGGTGATCAGGGTGGAGCCCTGGATGGCGGAGTTGGCGGAGACTTCCGGTTCGAAGACCTCGAACTGGCCTAGGTCCGGCAGTTTGGGCTTGGTGATGGTCTTGGGCTCCCCGTCCCCGTGGATGGTCACGGTCATGGTGACGGCGTCGCCGGAAGGCAGCGCCGTCTTATCGACAACGGCGGAAAGGTTGTACTCCCCGACCGAACCGGTGAAATCCGCCGGGGCGGATCCGGGAAGAGGCAACACGTCCATGCTGATGGCTTCGGCCATGGCGGTCATGTTCACCACATTGCCGCCGCCGAAGAATTCGTCGTCGAACATGTCGAACATCGATCCGGAGCGCCGCTTCTGGGTCCGGCTCACCTGCTGGTACTCCACGGGAATGCCCGCCAACTCGGCCTTGCCGGCCAGCAGCGGGAAGAGCACGATGCGGACGTCGAAGACGCGCACGTTCTGGCCGTTGACCTTGACCATCTTGGCCTCGACGTTCTTGTCCAGGCGCTGGAACCAGAATTTCTCGCCGATCAGCTTCTGCAAATCCTGCGGCAAGTTGATTTGCTGGACGCCCTGGGAAGGGATGATGCGCAGGTTATAGAGAAGTTGTTCGCCCACGTAGGCGGATTTCTTGCTCAGGGAGGGCTGGCCCGTAAGCCCGGCCTCTTGCTTCACGACCGTCACGTTGGCGCTTCCCAGGGTGCGCTCGTAAGTCTTGTAGGCGTATTTGATGGGACCGAGCTGATACACGCCCGGCTTCTGGGCCGTCAGGGTGTAGGTGAAATTCACGATGTACAGATTGCGGTTCGAGATCTTCCCGTTGATGATGGTGGTCTGGGTGCTATGCGAGTTGCCGGTATTCTTGGCGACCGTGAAATGATCCAGGCCGTCCACCTGGGGCCAAGGCAGGTTATCGGGCTTCTCATCCGAGGTGACCTGCACGGTGAGTTGGAAGGGTTCGCCGGCGCCTACCTGGGTGGCGGAAAGCGAAGCCTCGGCGGAAACCTCGGCGCGGACCAGGCGCAAGGCGCAGGCGGCGAGCACGAGTGCGATGCGGAAAAGCCTCACCAGTCTTCCTCGACTTCCACGGGTTTCTTGAAGCGCTTCTGGATGTTCTTCTGTTCGCGCTTCTCGTCGTCCTGGTAGGAATTTAGCAATCGTTCCGCCTCTTCCTTGCTCATCTGCCCCGGTTTCACGGGCTTCTCCGCGCTGGAGCCACCGGTGGAATCGCCTTCTTTGCCCTTGTCGGGCTGGGGCTTCGGTTCGCCTTGGCCCTCATTATCCTTATTCTTGTCCTTGTCTTTCCCGTCCTTGCCCTTATCCTTGTCCTGATCCTGCTTGTCCTTCTCATCCTGCTTCTGCCCTTGGCCGTCCTTATTCTGGGCCGAATCCTTCTTGTCCTTCTCCTTGCTGCCGTCGCCGCCTTCGGAGCTGGAGCCTCCCTGATCCTGCTTCTGCTGATCCTTCATCTGCTTCAATTGCCCTGCCAGGGCCTTGAGGCGCGCATCGTTGGGATAATGGCGCAGGCCTTCCTCGACTTCGACGCCGGCCTCTTGCAGCCGCCCCTGGATGTATTTCGCGGCGCCATGATGCAGGTAATCGTCCGCGGACTTGGCCGCCGCGGGGAGCGCGGCGAGCAGCAGTAGCGCGAGCAAGCAGGGGTAACGGAAGAGCGTCTTCATATCACCCCGACTCCGGGCTGGGAGGCGCGCGGATCCTGGCTGCGCGGGGGCGTGGGCGCTTCGCCGCGCAGGATCTTGAGCACGTCGTCAATGCGTTGCACGAAGGACTGATAGGTCACGGCGGTGCGGTCCTTTTGGATCAAATCCTCCAGCAAGGCCTTGGCTTCGGCGTAGCGGCGCTCCTCAACGAGCTGCATGGCGCGCGCGAGAACCTGCTTTGCCTGTTCGCTGGGCTCCGGGGGTTTCTGGGGATTGCCCTGCTGCTTCGGATCCTGCTTTTGCTTCTCGAGCAATTCCTTGATGCGGGCTTGCACCACCTCGATGTTGCGCTTGGCGTTCTTGTTGTCCGGGCGTATCTCCAGTGACTTCTTGTAGTTCGCCATGGCCTCGCGGTAATCCTCGATGCCCTCCTGCTTTCCGCTTTGGATGGCGAACTCGCCCTTGCGGAAATGCGAATTGCCCAGGTTGTAATACGCCGAAGCTGCGAGGCCCGCATCCTTCCCGCTCAATGCCTTCTTGTAGGCGGTGATGGCATCGTCGTATTTCTTCTTGCGGTACTGGGCATTCCCCATGTTGTAGGCCAAGGCCTGGGATTCCGGATCGTCCAGCCGGGCCTCCCCGTACTTCTGCAAGGCCTGATCGTAATCCCCTCCGGCATACGCCTTGTCCGCCTGCTTGGCGGGCGCGCCTCCTGCGCCCAGCAGGCCCAGGAGCTTGGACAGCCACCGGGGTTTACCGGAACCCTTTTCGTATTGGGAAAGCAGATCGGGTCCCGGGCCCGCAGCCGGTCCGGAAGGGCTGGCGGCCATAGGCGGGGAAGCTTGCGGGTTACCGGCGCTGTCCCGATCCGGATCGATGGAGACCGGTCCGCCCGCTGCGGGCTGGCCGATCTTGATCTGGGCATGGGCACTTACGGCCGCGAAGGCGAACAGGGCCGAGCAGGCTACGGTGATGCGCAGGGCGGTCTTCATGTGAACCGTCCCTCCCATTCCTTGCGGCGCTTACGGCGATCCGAGATCAGCATCTCCGCCAACAAGAGGAACAGGGCTATGCCCAAGGGGATTTGGAAGCGGTCCTCGTATTGGCTCATGCGTTCGGAATCCAGTTCGCGCTTTTCCATCTTCCCGATTTCCTTGAGTACATCCTCCAATTCGAACCGGCCGGGTTCGGCATGGTAGTACTTGCCGTTGGTGGCCAAGGCGATCTTCTGCAACAGCACCTCGTCCAGCCTGGTGGTCACCACGTTGCCGTTGCGATCCTTCTTGTAGGTGACATTGCCCTGCTCGTCCTTGAGGGGAATGGGCACTCCCGAGGGCAGGCCGATCCCTACGGTATAGACGGCCACGCCCATCTTGGCCGCTTCTTCGGCCATCTTCTCCGCCTGTCCGCTATGATCCTCGCCGTCGGTCATGAGCACCAGCACCCGGTACTTCCGATCCTTGGGATCGAAGGCCTTGAGGGAATTCTCGATGGCCCCCGCGATGTCGGTTCCCGGGGTGGGTATCAGATCCGGGCCCAGCACGTCCAGGAAAATCTTGAAGGCGCCGTAGTCCGAAGTGAGCGGGCATTGCAGGAAGGCCTCTCCGGCGAATGCCACCAGGGCCACGCGATCCCCCGCCAAGCGATCGACGAACTTGCCGATCTCCTGCTTGCTGCGCGCCATGCGGTTGGGCTT
Source organism: Fibrobacterota bacterium (assembly GCA_023249635.1). Classification (GTDB taxonomy): domain Bacteria; phylum Fibrobacterota; class Fibrobacteria; order UBA11236; family UBA11236; genus Chersky-265. The sequence goes on along the minus strand of JAHFCH010000090.1, from coordinate 2,332 downwards.
GATGTCCTCGGCGTACATGGATAGGGACACGTCCACGGCCACCACCACGTCCAGGCCCTTGCGGCGCATCAGTTCCATCTTGGTCCCGAATTGCGGGCGCGCCAGGGCCAGTACCGAGAAGAAGGCCACCAACAGGAGCAGGAAAGCCTTGAACACCTGGCGCCCGCGGGAGATGCCGTCGGTCATGCGACGCAGCATCTCGACCTGGGCGAAGCGGGCCAACGTCTTCCGCTTCTTGCGGAAGGCGTAGATGAAGAATCCCCCCAGCAGGGGCACAATCCACAGCAGCCAGAACATATGCGGCGACCCGAATCTCATGGGATTTTCATGAACCTCGTGTTGGCCAGGGCGGTCTCCAGCAGCAGGATGATCAGGGCGGCGATGAGCAGGTTGCGGAACAGTTCATGGTACCGGTAATAGCTGGTGGTCTTGATCTCGGTCTTCTCCAACTGGTCGATTTCACCGTAGATATGCTCCAGGCCCTGCGCGTCCTGGGCCCGGTAGCACTTGCCGCCGGTAAGCTCGGCCATGGTCTGCAGGGTGGGGATGTCCACATCGGTCTTGACGCTGACGATGCGCTTGCCGAACATGGGGTCGTCGACTTCCATGGGCTGCTCGCCCTCTTTGCCCACGCCGATGGTATACACCTTGATGTTCAGGGCCTTGGCCGCCTTCGCCGCCGTGATGGGGTCCACCTCTCCGGAATTATTCGACCCATCCGTCAGAAGAATCACCACCTTGCTCTTGGCCCCCGACAACCGCAACCGGTTGCAGGCATTCATCAACCCCGTCCCGATCGCCGTCCCATCCTCCACCAATCCGAAATTCACCTGCCTAAGAAATTGAACCACGATACCGTAGTCAAGCGTCAGCGGGCATTGGGTGAAGCTCTTGCCCGCGAAAACCACCAAGCCGATGCGATCGTGCGATCGTCCCGTAACGAAATTCTCGATGACCTTCTTGGCGACGAAAAGTCGGTTGTTCGGGCGGAAATCCATGGTACGCATGGATCCGGAAATGTCCAAGGCCAACACGATATCGATGCCATTGGTGGTCACGTCCTCGATGGCCTCGCCGTATTGCGGCCGCGCCAGGGCGATGCACATCAGGCAGATGGCGAGCAAGCGGAGCACGAGCAACATATGCCGCGCGCGGTAGGCCAGGCTGTGGGGAACGCGCTTGATGATGGAGAGGGAAGGAAAGCGGATACTGGCCTTGCGCCGCTGGTTCTTGCGGAAATAATCCCAAGCCAGGAACGGCACGGCGCCCAAGCCGATCAGGAAATACGGATTCTGGAAATGGGGCAGGCTCATGCCGTCCAACCCCGATCCGGTTTTTCCGGTTCATGCCCGTGTCCGCCCGTGAAATAGCCCGGCCCGGTCGGCCCTTTTTTCCTGTCCGCCGGTTTCGCCGCGGGAGGAACGGGTCCTGGACCTGCGCCCGTCACGGGAGCCGACGGCTTGGGTTTTTCCGCCTCGTCTTCCCGCGGTTTCGTTTGCCTTACGAACTCCTCGGTCTTGGCCAAGAGCGCGCCCGCATCGCTCTCCAGGAGCAAGGCATTGGCGAACTTGACCAGATCGGTGTCGTCGCAGAATTTGGCCAGCCATTGCTTCTGCGCCCCGGTAACCGGCAAGTTACGCGACTTCTCCAGGAATTCCGAAGTGGTGGATTCCAGCGCGTCCACGCCGTAGCGGCGCGAGATGTAGCGGCGCAGGGCTTCGGAGAGGACGAAACAGAATTCGCGGGCGCGGTTTTGGCGGATCAGGGCCAGGTCCTTGAGGCCCGACAGGGCGGCGATGGCTTCTTCGTAGGGCGGCAGGGCGGGTTTGGCGGCGGCCGGCGGGGCCTTTTTGCGCAGCCGCAGCCAGAGCAGGATGGCAAATACCAGCATCACCGTCCCGCCCAGGCCGTACAGCAGCCAAGGCGTGCCGGCTGGCACCGGGGCCAAGGGGGCGATGTCGGCGATGTCCTTCACCGTTTCGGCGGAAGTGCGCTTGACGTTGATTTCGATGGGCTGGGTGAAATACGGGATGGCCGTCGTATCCGCGCCTTGGCGGTACAGGATCAGCTGCGGCGGAATCGTGTACTTGCCCACCGTGAAGGTGGACAGGTCGAAGCGCCAAGTCTGGATTTGGAGATTGCCCGCATCCTTGGGCTCAGAGGCGGTGTACTCCTTGACTTCGAAGGACCCCAGGTTGCCCAGCACCGACGGCAGTTCCAGGCGGCCATCCTTGGGGAAAACCACCTTGATCTCGTACTGGATGCGATCGCCGATGGTTATCTCGGAATGATCGACCTGGGAGGAAATGTCCAGGGAGGCGTTCATTTCGTT
>JAHFCH010000089.1 GCA_023249635.1 Fibrobacterota bacterium | reverse complement strand
CGCCATCAAAACGACAACCGGCCTCTTCGAAGGGGCCAATTACCAGGCCACCGGTTGCTATCGGCCCGAATACGATTGCCTGATGCGCAGCTACACCGGCTACGACAACGGCAAGCTGGTGCAATTCTGCCGTCCTTGCGCCGAGGAAATGATCGTTAAGGCCTACCAGACGGTCAGCCCCATCGATTCCAGCCTGCCCGCGCCGGGCACGGTAACGGTTGCGTTACATGAGCACCGGGAGTTCCGGGTGAAGCCCCTGGCGGTGCCCACCATCGCGGTCTCCTGGATCGTGGACGGCGTCGCTGCGCCCGGGGCGGTATCGCCGACCTTCGCCCTTCCCGATTTGGCCGCCGGCAACCATACCCTGGCCGCCATCGTACGCGATACCACCTCGGCCGTGCGCAAGATGACCTACGTGCTGGCCGATACCGCGCGTTGGACCGTGCGCGTGGACGCCATCACCTCCCTGGCAAGATCCGGGTCGGGCATGGTCGGCGGATTCGAGTACTCGGGAAGGCGCTTGAGCCTGGACCTGGAGCAGCCGGGCCGCGTGACCATCAGGCGCATGAACGCTTTGGGCCGGACCGGTCGCGCCCTGGCCGCCTCGGAATCCCGTCCCGCCGGAAAAGCCGCCTGGGCCGTGCCGGCCGGAGGTATCCTGTCGGTTACGGTAACTCCGGCTGAAGGCGGCGGACCCGTCTTCCACAAAATCCTCGGTCCCTCGCCGTCCCGCTGAAGCGGGGCGATTCCCCCCGCCCCGGAATCCGGAAAGGCCGTTTCGTGTAGGTATTCTTCCGGAATACCGAGATCCGGGTAGTACAGCCGGGCTTAAGTTCGTGAAGCAAGGGGGTACCGATGCGGATAAGTCCGCTGGGCTTGCTTTCCATCTTCACGCTGTTGCCGGCGCCGCCTGCGCAGTGCCTGGCGATTCCCGTCACGGATGCGGCCGCGTTCAAAACGGCCATGCCCAAGGCCCTGCCCGGCGACACCCTCTTGCTCAAAGACGGGCCCTGGAGCAATGCCACCCTGGTCTTGCAGGGCCGGGGCGAACCCGGCAAGCCCATCGTCATATCGGCCGAGCATGCTGGCATGGCCGTGTTCGGCGGCGACTCGCGGATCGAATTCGCCGGTGACTGGATCACCATGGCCGGGATGAAATTCTCCGGACTCAAGAGCACGCGCGAATTCATCGTCTTCAAGGACGGCAGCAACCACTGCCGCCTGACCAACTCCGCCATCGTCAACAGCGACAACGTGGATCAGAAATGGATTCACCTGGACAAGGGGACCTTCCACCGCATCGACCATTGCCGTTTTTCCGGAATGGACCAGGCGGAACAGATGATCCAATTCGAAACCTATCCCGATTTGCCCGGGGATCATCTGGTGGACGATTGCCTGTTCAGCGATCGCGCGGCAGGGAACGGCAACGGATTCGAAACCATCCGCATCGGGTACAGCCATCAACAGAACAACCTCGCGCGCGTCACCTTCGAACGTAATCTCTTCACGCGCTGCAACGGCGAGAATGAAATCATTTCCAACAAGGCCACGGGCAACCGGTTCCTGCGCAATACCTTCCGCGACAATTCCGGCGAGATGACCTGCCGCCACGGCGACAAGGCATGGATCGAAGGGAATTTCTTCCTGAAGCAGGGCCGTGGTATCCGCCTGATAGGATCGGACCACGTGGTGATCAACAATTACATCGCGGGCATGCGTACCGACGGCATCAACATCGCCTCCGGGGACGGCAGCGGGAACGGGACCTCCGTGACCGGCTATGAAGCCGCGCATAACGCCATCATCGCCTTCAATACCATCGTCGACTGCCCCTTGGGTATCGACTACGGATCGGGATATCCGGTCGCCGCCAAGAACGTCACCATCGCCAACAACGCTTTTCTGCTGCCCGCCGGAAGCGTAATGAAATACAGCGCCAAGCCGGACGGGATGAAATACGCGGGAAATATCTATGAGGCCAAGAGCGCGGGCGTCTCCGATGCAGGCGCAGGCATGGCGGCGAAGACCCTGGCCATGGTCAAGGATGCCAACGGCATATATAGGCCCCACGCCGGAAGCCCGTTGCAGGGCGCGGCCGAGGGAAGCTGGGACCAGGTGGTCCGGGACATGGACGGTAGGACCCGCCCCGTGGCCAAAAGCGTGGGCGCCTTCGAACCGGGCGGAACCGCCAACGCGCGGCCCCTTGCCGAGACGGATGTCGGTCCCTATTGGATGGGGAACGTAACCCCCCCGGACCCGGATAATCCCTCCGATGCGATCAGCCCTCGCGCCATCTCCTCGCCGCGGGCCGATAGGCATTCCTTCAGGGGCGCCGATGCGTTGGGACGCGTTACTCGAGAAACAAGGTGAAACCACCCCGCTTGGACTGATGTAATTCTTCCGCATTTACCGGTACGAATCGCGCATGTTCGCGCCGGCCATTCTCATTTGGAAACATGAAATCGACCCCTCCCGAAACGGGTGCGTACCCCGCGGTAGATTAGGCGCATCCTCAAGCGTCGGCCGCATGCAAGTGCGCGGCGTCGCGGGAAGGGGGGTCCCATGCATCCGCGTTTCCCGATCCGCACGTTGGGATCGATCGCATTATGCTACGGCATTGCCGCTTACGCACAAGCCCAGACCACCACCGGCCTTACCTGGCCCGGTTGCGCCGACCTGCAGGCTTCCGATTTCCGGAAAGTCGATCTGGCCATCGCGCATCCCGCATCTCCCACCAAGATGGAAATCGCCGATGATGGTCGGCTGTTCTTCGTCAATACCGGCGGAACCGTATGGTCCTATGATCCCAAAACCAAAGCCGTCGCCACGTTGGAACACATCGCCGTAATCGGCGGCGGTACGGCCTGGGGCCTGGTGGGCTTGGCCTTGGATCCCGGCTTTACCGCCAATGGTTGGTACTACGTACTGTTCTCCGCGAAACCCGTGGGCTTCCCCACCGCGCCGGTATCCTACCAATTGTGGCGACATACCCTCGCGGCCGGCAAGGTCGATGCCGCCGCGTCCAAGCTTGTGTTGGAATACGCGGCGGACAAAGGGGCCTTTCCCGTGGATCATTCCGGAGGCGGCATGGCCTTCGACGCCCAGGGCAATCTGTACTTCTCCTCCGGGGAGAATTCGGATTGGAATCTCAATTACGGGAACGTGGATGAGACGCGCATCGAATTCAATTCCCTGCGCACGGCCGGGAACAGCAACGATTTGCGCGGCAAGGTCAACCGTATCCATCCCGAGGCCGACGGCAGGTATACCATTCCCGCGGGCAACCTCTTCGCGCCAAAGCAGGACAGCGCGCGACCGGAGATCTACGCCATGGGCTTCCGCAACCCCTGGAGCCTGCATTTCGACAAGCCCACCGGCACTTTGCTCATCGCCGATGTCGGGCCCCAGGCGGAAATATCCGATCCGCAGAAGGGCCCGGCGGGCATGGACGAATTCGATGCCACCCGGGCACCGGCCAATTTCGGCTGGCCCATGTTCATGGGTCCCAACGTGCCTTACAATCACTACGACTACGCGGCCAAGAAACCGGGCGTCCTGTTCGATCCGGCCGCGCCGCTTAACGATTCCAAGCTCAACACCGGCTTGCGCTTATTGCCCCCAGCGCGACCCGCCTTGGTCGCCTACGGGAAGGATGGAGCCAACAATCCTTGGCCCGGCTTTGCCCATGGCGGCGCGGTGCCCATCGCCGGCCCCATCTACCATTACGATGGCAAGAACCCGTCCAAGATCAAATTGCCGCCGCATTTCGAAGGCAAATGGCTGGTAGCCGACGCCTTCCAGAAATGGATCAAGGCCATCGGGCTAGACGCCCGGGCGGAAAAGGCGGTGAGCGTGAGCGAGGCCTTTCCATCCATGGCTTACGCGTCCACCTCGGCCTATTCCATCATCGCCATGGCCGTCGGTCCCGATGGGGCGCTTTATTATTCCGAGAACGGGTCAAATCTCACCTACCGCATCGAATATACGGGCTCCTGCCTGCCGGACATCACGCCCATCGCGATCGCATACCGCGACGCCAAGGGGCCGGAGCATCGTGTTGGGTACCCATCCGGTCGTTCCTTCTTCCTGCCTCCGGGTTTCGCGCGCAGGGTAAGGTTGGATCGGAATACCCCGGGGCTGAGCGTACATGATCTTGCGGGCCGGAAGCTGTGGGAGTACCGGCGTCAGGGCGGCGAGGCGGCGGACGTGCGGCTGCCCGATGGTCTTGCCATGGGTATCCTGCGGGTTACCCTGTCGGAGTGAATGCGCCGATGCGGGGATTGGGCCGCGGAGGCGGCACCGAGTCGGAAAGCGGAATGGGAGGAAGCATGCGGATATCCAGGATAGCCATCATCATAGCGGCGGGCGCGGCCTTGGCGGCGGCCCAGACGGTCAAACCCGTCCCCTTCAAGAAGGTCAACCTCACCAACCTCTTCGTGGGCGAAGGCGTGACCTTGGGCGACTTCAACAAGGACGGGAACCTGGACGTGGCCGCGGGCACGGTGTACTGGCTCGGCCCCGACTTCAAGCAGAAGATCAAGTACGGCGACGCCGCGGAATCTTACGACGGGACCAACGGCTACTCCGCTTATTACATGAACCTGCCCGCGATGGATTTGAACGGCGATGGTTGGATGGACATTCCCGTGAGCGCCGGGGTCGGCGGACAGGATTTCTGGCTGGAGAATCCCAAGGGCGCAGCCACGGGTATATGGAAAAAAGCCACCATGGTCCCCTACGCGGGCTTCGAATCCAATTGCCTGTGGCCCTTGCTCAAGAACGGCTCCTTGCAGCTGCTATACGCCACCAACGACAAGCGCATCGGCTACGGTACGCCGGATGCGACCGACCCGGGCAAGCCCTGGATCTTCCACGTCATCGGCAATCCGAGCCCGGCAGGGGGATCTTATAGCGGCTATATCCTCAATTCCCACGGCCTCGGCATGGGCGATATCAACGGTGACGGCCGCAATGACGTGATGGCCAGCGACGCCTGGTTCGAACAACCCGCCACCTTGGCCGGTGACCCCTTGTGGATCCGCCATGACTTCGACTTCCACCAGAAGAAAGGCGTCGCCGCCACCTTTACCACCAACCAGGCCTGGGGCGGATCGCATATGTACGCCGAGGACATGGACGGCGACGGCGATGCCGACGTGGTCGCCAGCCTGGATGGCCACGGTTGGGGGCTAGCCTGGTTCGAGCAGATCAAGGATGCCGGCGGAAAGCCGACCTTTACGCCGCACATGATCATGGGGGACCGCTCCCAGGAAGCGACCTACGGGGTGGCCTTTTCGCAATTGCATTCCCTCGCCTTCGCCGACATCGACGGGGACGGCAGGAAGGACATCGTGACGGGCAAACGCTATTGGGCGCATAACACCACCGGCGATCCCGAGCCCATGGGGCAGGCGGTCCTGTACGCCTTCCTGCAACAGCGCACCGCAGGGGTCACCACCTTCAAGCCGGTACTACTGGATACCGCCGCGGGATCGGGTTGCCGCCTGGAGCTCGCGGATTTCAACAAGGACGGCTATGCGGATATCGCGGTCAGCTCCAAGAAGGGCACCAACGTTTTCCTCTCCGAAGGGCGCGCCCCCATCGCGACCCTGCCGCCCCGCGCCGCGCGACCCCCCAAGTCCTCGCGGCTGCGGATCGGCTTCCCAGGCGGGCTTCCCGCCTGGGGATCGGCGGAACCGCGTTCACCGCTGGGACGGGCGGTCACCGGCGCGGCCGCAGGCTTGTACGTAACGCCTATGCTTCCCTGACCCGGTCCGGAATCAGCGGGAATCACCCGCTTCTCCAAACACTCCGGCCCCCCATCCCGACCGGGGGGCATCCTGATTATCCTTTCTGCATGCAATATCGCCTATGCTCCCGGGGCCTGCTTTGCCTTGCAGCCCTGCTGGCTGTAGCCTCCGGCGCTGTCGCCCAATCCGTTTCGGCTCCCGAACCGCTCTGGCCCAAAGGGGCGCCCGGGGCCCTGGGCTCCGCCGATGGGGACACGCCCACCCTTACGGTGTACGCCCCCGCGACAGCCAAAAACACCGGGGCCGCGGCCTTGGTATGCGGCGGCGGCGGCTATTCCGCCATCGCATTCGACGCCGAATCCATTCCCGCGGCGAAGTGGCTCAATGGATTGGGGGTCACCGCCTTCGTACTCAAGTATCGCCTGGCGCCAGCCTATCGGCATCCCGTGGAAATGCAGGACGCGCAGCGGGCCATGCGCTGGGTAAGGGCCAATGCCAAACGCTTCGGCGTGGACACGCATCGTTTAGGCGTGGTGGGATTCTCGGCGGGAGGCCATCTCGCCGCCACCATCGCGACCCATAATGATCAGGGGAATCCGGCGGCCGGGGATACCGTGGATCGGCATTCCTGCCGACCCAACTTCCAAATCCTGCTGTATCCGGTTATCACCATGGACACCTTGAACCACGGCTCTTCCCGCGGCAACCTGTTGGGGCCGAACCCGCCTGCGGACTTGTTGGAGCTGCTCTCCAACGAAAAGCACGTAACCGCTACGACACCCCCCGCCTTTATCGTACATGGCAAGGATGACGAGAGGGTACCCGTGGCCAATAGCCGGTTGTACTACGAGGCGCTGGGGAAGGCCGGTGTGGCGGCGACGCTGAAGCTGTACGATCATGGGCCCCATGGCTTCGGCCTGGCGGACGGAGCGGGCGGCACGCCGGTGGATCCGGTGTTGGCGACGTGGCCGGGGTTGGCGGGGGAATGGCTGAAGACTTCGGGATTCCTGGACGCGGCGACGACGACCTTAAGGGCGCCGTCTCCGGAAGGAGAGCCGCAAGCCGGATACGTTCCGGTGGCGGAACATCGCGGCGCGGCCTTCCGAGTTCGCCATCGAGATCTGGCCGGGCGCCTGCATCCGGTACCTCAGTAACGCATAAGTTACCCTGGCCCGTCCACCTTTCCCATTTCACCGTTCTCCGGCCAGTTCCAACTCCGCGGCCATCCATTCCTTGAGCATGTTCTTGCCCCCGTCGGAGGGTTGCCGGACCGCCACTCCCGCCACCTCCACCATGTCCACGGGCTTCCACGGACGGCCATCGACGACGAAGAACAATTTTTCATCCGATCCGCGTCCGGCGATACATCCCCAATGGTCGCCATGCTTCGAGAACAGGATGGTATCGTCGAGCACCAGATCGAACTTCCAGGCTTTCGGGGCCGTACCATCCACGACTACGACCATCCGGCCTTCACGGCGGGCGGCATAAGCGATCCGCTTGCCGGACCCCAAAGCCGGGGTTCCGGCCCAGGTTTCCGTCGCGATCACGACCCCGTCGGCAATCACCTTCCAGGCTTTACCGACGCGGCCGGAGCAGCCCCAGCGTTTTCCATCGGCGCTGAAAACCGGCATGGGGATGGCGTCGAAGACCGGGCCCGCCTTTCCGTTCGCGATAACCGCCTCGCCCCCTTCCACCCTCACGATGAAAGCGTAGGCGCGCCCGTCAGTGCTGAGAACCAGGTTGCGGGCGGAAGCATAGGGCGGACTCTCCGACTCGCGGGAAATGAAATAAGTCGCGCCATCCCGCACCGCCAGGTAGGCGGGTCCACCTTCGGCATCCAGGGCGAAACCGGAAATGGATGCATAAGCCCGGCCAAACCTGCCTTCCCACACTGCATAGGCCGAATCCCCGCGCCGCGCGGCGAAGGCGGGAAGGTTACCGGCATCGAAATGCAAGGCACCTACCCCGTCGAAGCTCGCCCCTTCCGGATAGGCACGTTGATCCAGGAAGACCCGGGTTTTTCCCGCCGAATCGGTGGCATAGGCGAAGTCGCCGCCATCGTGGCTGAATACCAGGGTACCGGCTATGAGCGAGGCTTGCCAGGGGCCGGGTTTTCCGTCCACCACCACGGTCCATTTCCCTTCGCGCTCGGCCTCGAAGGCCAGGCGATCACCTACGGGGGAAAACCGCATTTCGCCGATGCCGTCCCATTCCCCCATATCTCCCTTGGAAGAATGCGCAATCCAACGCGAGCCATGGCGGGCCGCGTACGCCCACTGGCCCTGGGGCCCGAAGGCGAAGCTGGAGAGCGCGATGCCTTCATGACGCCCGAGCTCGCGGCCGTCCAGCAGAATGCATTGTTCCGTGCGCACACTTCGCGAAGCGCCGGCATGACGGGTCGCACCGTCGGGTCTTGTCGCGCAGGCATCGGGAACGGAAGCCGAGTGCCGGCGGTCCGGGCTCTTGGCGATCCACAGGTACCTGGGCGCGCAGCCGGTCAATTGGGCGGATAGTGCGAGAGCCAGGGCAACCAGCCCTGGCCCCAGTAACCCGGGCGCTACCCTGGAGCGGGCCGGAAACCCGGGAAAGGCGAGGCGGATCAAATCCGGGTTTCGTTGAGCAGGGGCCCGATGGCCCCGGTGATACGGCCTTTGGCGACCTGGCGGCCTTCGCACACGGCCTCGACCTCAAAGCGCGCCAGCCTATCGAGGACATGGGTGCGGGTGACCACGTATTCGATGCATTGGCCGGCGAAAACCGGATGCAGGAAACGGATGTCCACCGATCCGGACATGCCCAACCGCGCCAGATCGCGGCCGAGTTCCTTGAGGAAGGCCGAGTCCGCGGGGCGATAACCGGGATGCATGCGGAAGCCCATCTCCATGTTGCGCAGGGCCGATAGCACCTGCGCGGCGGGATTCCCCTTTTCCTCCCAGGCATCCTGCATGGTGGAGATCACCTGCAGCAGATGGCAGGCCTGCCCCATGCCCTCTTGGGTATATATGCCGGGCCACAAATGCAGATCGGGAAAATGCCCCGCGAAGATTTCCTCATTGGCGGTAATCATGCGGCGGGCCCAAAGGGTGGGCTGTTCGGCGCGGCGGTAGCCGGTTACCCCGTCGACCAGCAGCAGGGGTCTGCGGTGCGGGATGAGCAGTTGCACCAATTCGGATCCGAGTTTCAGGTCCAGTTTCGACTCATCGTATTGCTTCATGCGAGTTCCCGCAGGGCGCGTTCGACATCGCCCATGGTTTCGGTGGTGTAGACGGGGATTTCCGGGCCCAGGGCAGAGCGGACCAGGGCGCGCAGGAATTTCCCGGCGCCCAGGATCAGGAATCGATCCGCGCCGGCTGCCTTGAGCGTTTGCAAGGTTGCGGACCATTGCACCGGTTGCGCGAGCTGACCGGCGATGAGCTCCGGGATGGTTTCGTCCGCAACAACGAACCCGCCGGTGCGGTTGCAGGCGAAGCGCGCGGAAAGGGACCGTCGCGGCAGGTTTTCCAGGTAGGCCCGAAAGCCGGCTACGCCTTCGCGCATCAGTGAGGAATGCCAGGCGCCCGCGACCGGCACGCGCCGCGAGGGAAACCTGCGGGTTACCGCGCGCAGGGCCGCTTCCTCGCCGGAGAGCGTCCAGGCGCCGGGACCGTTATGGGCCGCCAGGGAAAGCTCCCCATGCTCGCGGCCAAAGGATATGGCCTCCGGGACGCGTTCCGCGTCCCCATCCAGGGCCAGCATCCCGCCGGGACGCGCTTCGGCCAGGCGCGCCATCAGGTTACCGCGAAAGGCGGCCGCCCGGATGGCGTCTTCCGGGGGCAAGGCACCGGCGGCGGCCCAGGCGGTGAGTTCGCCCAGGGAATGCCCGGCTGTGAACGCGGGGCGGATACCGGCGGCGCGGAGATGTCCGGTCAGGGCCATGCCGGTAGCCACCATGGCGGGTTGCAGGACTTCGGTGCGGAACGCCTGCGGACCTCCGGCGCGGAGCAGGGTTTCCAGGTCGAGGCCGATAAGATCGCCTGCGACCGCGAGCAGGCGGGAGGCGGAGGGATCGCTTTGCGGTTTCCGTTGCGCCTCGGCCAAATCGGCGCCGATACGCGGAAGCTCGCTGCCTTGGCCGCCGTACAGGAAGGCGATCACGCCGTCATCCCTCCGTCGACTACGATAGCCTGGCCCACTACATAGGCGGCCGCCGGGGAAGCCAGGAATACCGCCACTTCCGCGACCTCGTCCGCTTCGCCCAGGCGGCCCAGGGGAATCTGTTTGGTCTTGGCCTCGAGCATGCGCCGATCCATGCGCGCGGCCAATCCCGCCGTCAACAGGCCCGGCACCACGGCGTTGACACGGATGCCATAGGGCGCGAGTTCGGCGGCCATGGTTTTGGTCATCGCCAACAGTCCGCCTTTGGAAGCCGCGTAATTGGCCTGCCCCGGACTGGCATGCAGGCCCGCCACGGAAGCCACGTTGATGATCGCGCCGCTGCGCCTGGCGATCATGGATTTCACCGCCGCGCTGGAGCAATGGAAGGCCCCGGTAAGATTGGTGGCCAGGGTCTCCGCGAAATCCTCCGCGGGCATCATGGCGAAAAGCGCGTCGCGGGCCACTCCCGCGTTGTTCACGAGCACATCCAGGCCGCCGCGGGCCGAGACGATGGCGGCCAGGGCGGCCCCGGTAGCTTCAGCGTTACGGACGTCGAAGCAGGCGACCTCCCCCGCCCCGCCGGCCTCGCGCAGCGCGGCCAAAGTCTCGGCCGCCTTGTCCTCGCGCGCCCGGCAGCCCAGGTACAGGTAGGCGCCCCGGCGGGCGAAAGCCAAGGCGATGGCGCGGCCCAAGCCGCGTGAAGCCCCCGTTACCAATACGGTTTTCCCCTGGAAGTCCGTCATTTCGGCAGAACCATGACCAGGGGCGGGAATTTGTCTTCACCCCGGGTGGCATAGGCATGGCGCTGCGGATCCACGTAAAGGCTACGGTTGTTGATGGCAGGGGCCGAGAGCACTCTGGCCCGCGCCGAGGCGCCTCCCGGAGAAGCGCATTCCACCAGGACGCCGGGATGGGCATGGTCCAGTTCCATAAGGGCCAATCCCAACCATTCGCCGCGATCCGGGGAGCGGGCGGCGTACAGCAGGGAACCGATTCCGGTATTGCCTCCGAAAACCTTATCGCCCTTGTGCATGGGATCCGGGGACGCGATCAGCACGGCGCGCTTGGACCAATGCTTGCGCCGTTGCCGCAAAGCTTCCGCGCCCACATACTCTTTCCGGTACGAGATGCGCCATTGCAATTGCAGCTCCAGGGGCGTAGCCTCGGGATCGGTATCATGGCGGATATTGAAAAAGAAATTCTCCAAGGCGCACAGGTCCAACGCCTCGTCCCCGGCTTCAATCAATCCGAAGGCCGAACCCATTTCCACGATGCGCCCGCGCATGGCGGCCGCTTTGGCTTTGGGCAGCAGCAGGTCGAAGGAGAATTCCCCGCTTTTGCCCGCGCGGAAGCAAGTGAATCCATCCCCATGGTAGAAGCCCAGATAAGGCAACCCGATCACTTCCGGGGAAATGACTTCGGAAAGCAGCTCCCAGGCATACGGCCCGTTCAGGGACAGCAGATCATGATCGGCGGTGACATCGGTGATTTCCGTTTTAGCCCCGGCAGGGACGCGATCGCGGATCAATCCATGCAACTCGGAAGCGGTGGGTCCTTCGCTCAGCAGCAGGTAATCCTCGCCATCCGCGCATAGGTACACGTCGGCCAGGGGATTGGCGCGTTCGTTGAGCAGCAGGGTATGCAGCATCTGGCCATCGCGCAGGAATAATTCCCGCGGGCATAACTTATCCGCGGCGGCATTGGCTCCGGCCCCGGAAAGCCGGAACACCGACCGGCCTTGCGCGCCCGATAGCGCCACCGCCTGGCGGATGGCGCGGACTTCGTTTTCAAGCGTCATGGGCGGCCCCCTTCGCGTAAGTGAAACCGGTTTTCCCGAAGGCCAGGACGAGATCGATGAGCGTATTGAGGGTGCGCATGGAGCCGCGCATGATCATGGGATCATTGTCGGTGGCTTTGAGGCCGAATTCGCTTTCCAGGAATACCACGAGTTCCACCGCGTCCAGGGAATCGAGGCCGATTCCGCTCCCGAACAAGGCCACGTCCGGATCCAGCTCATCGGCGGCGCGGCGCACATGCATTTTCTCGATCAGGGCCAGGCGCAATTTCGCCAGCACTTCTTCCCGGGCAGCGATTAGCCCACGGGTTGCGTTATCCATTTTCCATCCTTCGTGTCAAAATCATCGCGCAGGTCGCCGAACCACCGGCGCCGCTTGCGACCAATACGGTTTCAGCCTTGCCTTGCCTGAGCCAGAGCGTGGCCGCCGCGAAGGCCGCCGCGGAGGCGTAAGCTTCGCCGTAACCCAGAGCCGCTTCGGGCTCGATGCGCGGAACCGCTTCCAGGATCCCGGAAATACGCGAGCCGAAAACGCATTCGATGGCCGTTTCCGGAATGTCCGCCATGGCAAGCGCCGCTGAAAAGGCGGAAGCCAGCCTGCCCGGCCCGGCCATCCCCCAGCCGGCGGCCCGTATGCCCGGGGTCTCCGACTGCGGTGGGGATGCGGTCAGCACGGCGCAGAAGGCGCCTTCTCCCAGCCGCGGATACTCCGAACCGGCATAGGCTTCGTCCAGGCCGCCGGCCACCATGGCGTCCGCGTCCTCACGGTTGCGCAGCAGATCCGCCGCGTAAACGAGCGCAGCCAAGCCGCTGCCTTCGCCGATGCTGATCGTGCTCAAAGGCCCGCCCAGGGCCAGTAGCTTGGAACAATTACCGACCGGGGCATTGAGCACCATGCGCGAGAAAGCGGTGGCGGAAAGCAGGGGCAGTCCATTGGCCGAGATGCTTGCCTGCAAATCATTGCGGCTTTCCTCGGAAACGCGGTTCACGCCCATCACCAATCCGATGCGATCCCGCCGCGTCCGCTTCACGCCCAGGCCCGCATCAATCAGGGCCAGGCCCGCGGCGGCAGTCAGGAAGCGCGCGGAAGGATCCTGTCCGCGGGGATCCACGCCGGGGAGGATTTCCGCCAGGGAGAACCCGGGAACGCGGCCGCCGTTAAGAGGTGCGCCGACCCCGAAACCGCCGGTGACGCCGGGTACGCCATTTTCGAGGGCATCGAGGAGCGTGTCGATATCCAGGCCGTGGGCCGCCGCCCCGCCGATGCCGGCCAGGTAAACCTGCTTGTTACGGTATCCCGCATGCGACCCCGGGTCGGCTTCACCCGGCGTCCCCAGTACCACGGCGGCGTTGGCCCCTCCGAAAGCGGAGTTGGTGCAAAGCGCGTAGCGGTAGGCATGGGGCCGCGGACGGGAACCGGCCACGGGATCGGCCGGACCGTTGCGGCGGGGCGCGGTGAAATTCAAGGTTTGCGGCACCATTTGGCGGCCCATCCCCAATACGGTGGCGATGGTTTCCAGGGAGCCTGCCGCCCCCTGGGCGTGGCCTATGATGCTTTTGGTGGAACTGAGCGGAATGGAGGTATCGCCGCCGAACACGGTTTGCAGGGCGCGCCATTCGGCGGGATCATTGGCGACCGTTCCGGTCCCATGGGCATTGATATAGCCGATGCGGTCGGCGGACAGTCCGGCATCGGCCAAGGCGCCGGAAATGGCGCGGGCCACTCCGCTTCCGGTCGGCTCGGGAGAGGTCTCGTGAAAAGCGTCGGCGGAAAGCCCGTACCCCGCCAAGGTGGCGTAACTACGGGCCGAGCGGCGCAGCGCATGGGCTTCGGTTTCCAGCACCGCGAATCCGGCGCCTTCTCCCAGGGTCGTGCCGGAAGGCTGGCTGAAGGGCGCGCATTTGCCGGCGCTCAATACGCCCAGGGCATTGAATCCGGAAAGCATGATGGGCGTAAGCACGTCCGTGCCTCCGGCCAGCACCACATCGGCGGCGCCCATGCGCAGCAGGTCCAAACCCAGTCCCAGGGCGTTGGTGGAAGAAGAGCAAGCGGTGGATATGGTGATGGCCGGGCCGCGTATCCCCAAGCGGGCCGCGATGGATTCGGTCAGTTGGTATAGTGGAATATCATGATCGCCCAGGCTGGTGCCCACGATCAGGGCGATCCGCTCAGGCGCGATGCCGGCCCCGTCCAGGCCGGCCATGCCCCAAGCCTCGCGGCAGGCGTCAATGGCATACTCTACCGCCAGTTCCCAACTGGGGATGCCGCCTTGCGACTCCTCGTTCCGATCCGGGACCACGCCGGCGATCTTGACTTTGATGCCCGCGGTGGAAAAGCGCCGGATGGGTACGATGCCGTCCCGGCCGGAGCCGATGCCTTCCCATAGTGCCTGCGTTCCGCGCCCCAAGGAGCAGACGGAACCCAGACCGGTCATGGCCGCGCGCATTCCCGGGGCGTTCCGATCAGGTCTTGGCGGCCCGTATGATGGCGCCCACGATAAGGGTGATGAAACCGATGGCGAACAATACCGCGCCTGCCGTCATGCCGAACACGAGGCCGAATACGCCCGCGTTCACTATGATGGCGCTGACGCCGAAAGTAACCGCGCCGATACCCATCATCCAGAGTCCGGAATTGATGGCGCCGCCGCCGGGCTCGTAGCGCCATGCGCCGGCCTCGGGTTGCGGGCCGCCGTCGGCGCCGTCCGTAGCCCCATCCATCCCCTGGACCATGCCGCGGGAACGGAAAAAGGCCTCGCTGCCCGCCTGCGCAGCCGTCTGGGCCGCAAGCAATTGGGCGCGGTCGGGATCGGTGGCCCGCCTCACCTTGCCTACGCATTCATCAATCACCGTACCGGGCTCTACCTTGGAGAGGCGGAAGGAAGCGTGGGTCATCATGGAGCGCAATTGCACTCGGCGGCGTCCGGTGATGCCCGCGCGGGCGGCCTGGGTATCCAAGGCTTCGGCGATGCCCATCGCGAGGTCGGGTTTTTCCAGCAGCACTTCCTGGACCGCCCGGCGCTGGGCCGCGTCCATTTTTTCCAGCGTTGCGGTAACCTCGAGCACGGAAGCGTTCACATCTTCCGCATGGCTCAACATGCGTTTCTGCACCTCGGGATGGTACTGGCCATCTTCGGAAAGATCCCGGAACGATTGCGTGAGCATCAGGGTATGCAGCATCTTGCGGAACAGGTTTTCCGAGGGCTGCAGATCCCGGCGCAGCTCCGGCGTCATGGGTTTGCCCAGATAGGCCGATGCGTAGCCTTCCACGAAGGTCGATTTGTTGACGTCTGCGAGGCTGCCGTCCCAGCCTTTGAGGAAGGCGTCCATATCCTCGGGCACCAGGCGATCGCCCACCTGGCGCACTCCCGGCATGGCGCACCCGGTGGTACCCAGGGCCATGCCCGCGGCCATTCCGGCGCCCAGTTTCAATGCTTCGCGTCTTTTCATGCTACCTCTCCGTTGCGTAGATGGCGGAGGATATCCTCCGGGTTTGCGATGGGAAGCCCGACGAGATTGCCGATGCGCCGGCAGGCCCGCCTTTTTACCTCCGCGTAATCTTGCTGGATCTTCCCCAGCAACAAGCCGGCTTCCGGTCCCGACTGGCGGCGCCCGTGGAATTCGTTCACGGGATGTTTCACCCGATCGTTTTCCTGGAACCACATGTACAGCACCTTGAGCGCGTCGCGTCTGTCCACTTCCGGCTGGGCCGAGTTTTCCAGCATCCGCTTGGCATAGGAATAGAAGCTGCTGGCGTGACGGGCCTCATCGTTGGAAATGTGCATGGCGATTTCGGCCAACACCGGCTCCGGGGAATGCGCGCCTAGATTGAAGTAGTTGGACGAAGCCACCATTTCCGAAATCACGTTGGTGACGAGGGTCCCCATCCTGGATTTCATGAACGCGGCCGTACCCCGTCCCTTCAACAGGAACTTCCCGTCAACCTCCACTCCCAACCTTCCCAGCCATTTCAAAAGCACCTGGGGATGCCGCGTCTCCTCGTAGAACCACACGCTTATCCATTGCGTGAAGTCCGCATCATCCCAGAAATCCTTAAGAAAGCGTTGGCTGGCGGTATAGGTGGTCAGTTCCGAGAAGGCGATATCCTTCACCATGGCGAGCAATTCCGGATCGGCCTTGGCCGCATCCAGTTTTCCCCAGGAAAGGTCTTCCATTTTCCAGCGGACGCGTTCGGCCTTTTCGGCCAGCCGCGGGAAAAGGGGTTCGGGTATCGTCATTCCGCTTTCGGTTGACCGGGCATGGGCCAGGAAAAACTAATAAAACCGTATGCGCGGGTACGCATGCCCGATACGACGCGCGGGCTTCTGGGGATGGTAACGGTGCGAGAGCGGAAAAGCGGGGTCAGGATTCGCGGATGACATCGGTGAAATCGCGGGCCGGCTGTGGGCTACCGGGTCGAATCCGACCGGATCCGGGTTGAAAATGCCATTACCCCGTTGCCGCGGGATCCGGTCCAGCATTAGATTTCTCCCGGGGGCGGAAGGTGGCCGTTTCCCGCCGGTGGGCGCGCCAAGCGGGCCCGGGACCCCGGCTTACCGAATCATCCGCGTTGCGATCCTGGGGGATCCGATCCATGTTCCGAACCAACGGCGCGCGCTCGCGCTTACGTCCTGCGATATGCCTACTGCTTCCGGTCCTGGCCGCGGGCCCGGCCCACGCCGTCAAAATGGGCGGCCTCATCTTCGGCGATCATATGGTGCTGCAAAGGGACATGAAGGTCCCCGTTTGGGGCACGGCCCTGCCTACGGAAAACGTCACGGTAACTTTCAACGGCCAGAGCAAAACCGCCAAACCTTCCGCCGACGGGAAATGGCGCGTGGATCTCGATCCCATGGCGTACGGCGGCCCTTTCGTCTTGAAGGTCAAGGGCCTGGATAGCGTGGTATTCCAGGACGTGATGGTAGGCGAAGTGTGGGTAGGCAGCGGCCAATCCAACATGGAAGGCAGCACCAAGGCGATGGGAGGCATCAATCTCGATTCGGCGCGCGCCGCCAACGTACCCGACCTGCGCGTCTTCACCATGTGGGGGGATAAGACCTGGCGCCGCTGCGATTCCAACGCGGCCTTCGTAACCTCGGCCACCGCCTTCTTTTTCTCAAAATACCTGCAGGCCGATCTGAAAATCCCCGTGGGCATGCTCACCAGCGCGGTAGGCGGGACCTCCGTCGAGCAATGGATCGACACCGCCACCGTGCATGCCGATCCCACTTTCCTGGGCGACAGCCTGGCGGGCGGGGGCTTCGGGGCCATGATCACGCCCATCATCCCCATGGCCATGCGAGGCGTCATCTGGTACCAGGGCGAATCGAATACCGGAGCCGATTCCACCGTGCGCTGGTCGTACCTCAATTACCGCCACCGCTTCACCCAGCTCATCACCGGATGGCGCAAGGTCTGGGGCCAGGGCGATTTCCCCTTCCTGTACGTGCAGCTTCCCGAGATGAACGCCCCGCAAACCCAGCCCGTGTCCATCAGCCCCTTCGCCGAAGTGCGTGATGGGCAGCGGCTGAACCTCGCGCAACCGAATACCGCCATGGCCGTGACCCTTGGCTTGGGGGACGCGGGGGATATCCATCCCCGCAACAAACCCCCGGTGGGCAAACGCCTCGCGCTCTGCGCCCTCTCCATGTGCTACGGGCGGAAAATCGCTTTCAGCGGGCCGCGTTTCGAATCCTTCCGCATCGACGGCGGCAAGATCCACCTGCTTTTCTCGCATACCGACGGGGGCCTGGTCGCCCAAGGCGGCGGAGCGTTGCAGGGATTCACGGTAGCGGGGGCGGACGGTAAATGGCAATGGGCCGACGCGAGCTTCCGGGGCGATACGGTGACCGTATCCAGCGCCTTGGTCGCCGCGCCGAAACAGGCACGCTATGCCTGGGCCGACAATCCCGTTTTCAACTTGTGGAATGGGGCCGGGTTGCCGGCTTCGCCGTTCCGCACCGATGGTCCGCAGTTGCCGCCTACGGTGGCGTTGGCGCCGGGCGCGCGACCGGTATCCCACCGGGTACGTAGCGCGAAAGCTACCCAGCGCGGGCCGGTATGGTCGGGCGGCAAGGGCGCGCCGGTGGATGCCGCCGGCCGCGCCCGCTGAAACCCCTCGAAGCCGGAAAAACGTACAAAGAAAAGCGGCCCCGGGTAGAGGCCGCTTCCGGATTGCGTCCGGTCAAGATTCCATTGGGGAATCGGTTATTTGGTCGACTTCCAATACGCGTCGTCGATCTGGTATTCCAGGGTCGCATCGAACACGTCCGTGTCGGTGGTCGGATAGCCCATCCCGAGGTAGACGCTGGTCATCTCGAGATTGGTTCCCTTGAACTCGGAAACGGGGATGTTCATTTCATGCCAGGCGCCGTCCGGCTTGTAGCCGAATTTCGTGACATCGACCTTGGTCGCGTTGAAGGCGTTCTCGGCCGAGGCCATGAAGATACCGATGCTGGCGACCGATCCCTTGACGGCGATATGCAGGGCGCCGTCCTTGAAATCGGACATGTCGGCGGTGCCGGTCTTGGGCGCGAACGCCCAGACGCTCGAGCTCTGGTCGGGGGAGAAGGTGATGCGCCACGAGTCGCCGCCCTCGAAGGGCGCCGGCGTCCAATTGCCTTTCAGCTGGGTGCCCGGCTGGGGATCGTATACGAAGGCGTCGCAGTTCGTCCACACCGTGGGCTGGCGCGCCGAGACCACGCTGATCTGGGTGAGGCGGGGCTTCAACAAGACCGTGTAGTTGCCGGTATAGGTGGAAATGCCCTTGGCGCCACGCTTGTAGCCATCCTTGGTGATGATAAGGGTGTCGATGACGGCCGCGGAAGCCTTGGACAAGGCGACGCGGGCGGCGGCGTTAACCAGCAGATCGCCGGCGGCCTGGCGGCCGAGGCTGGTCACCTTGAAGGTGGCCGAACGCTTGCCCACTTGGGCGCGAGCCAGGTACAAACCGCGCGCGAGGTTCGCGCCGACGTCCAGCCCGTAGTTTCCCGAGGCCAGGCGCTGATCGAGAACGGTCCGGACCAGTTCGTTCTTGAGGGTGTATACGGAAACGAGGACCGGGGCGGAAGCCTCGGTAACCGAAAACGTCATATTGGTTCCGCTGATGGAAAATCCTTCCGATGCGGCCGGGATTCCCGAATGCAGGCCGACCGTGGCCGTGCCCATCAATTTGAAAGAGCCATCCGCGGAAGTGGTCGTGGTGACGGAAGGGTTGTTGGCCAGCGAGACCTTGGCTCCCGACAAGGCAGCCTGGGTCAAAGTGTCATAAAGGCTGCCGGTGATGTTCACATCCTTCTGTTCCGTCTGCGCGTTCGCGATGCAAATTCCGCCTGCCACCAGCAAGCTTGCTACGATATTCAGTTTCTCCCCGATCATCCCTGTATCCTTTGGAAATTCGTGTGCCGGGATTGATACTCCGGAAGGTCTCTGCCACCTACCTGCAATCCCTGGCGGAGGATCTATCATTCCGGGTTTGTCCCGATGACCGGAATCCACTTGGCGAGCGGGCAACTTTGACCCCAGCCCCGGCAATCCCCCCGTAATCGGCGTTCCGCCCATGTTTCGCAAGGCTTCCCGGACAGGAGGCCTGTCCCAGTTTCGGGGCTTGGGGTCAAAGCCCCGGCAACGTAACCGGGACGCCGGGAAGCGTGGATACGCTTGCGGAAGATCGGACCTTTACGGTTCCAAAACCCGCGAAATCGGTCCGAAAAGACCACTTTTTAGGGTCTCCCTGGTGAACTAGAGTTCATCACTTTCGCTCCCGGGTCGGTGGACAAACCCTATCCTCAGCCGTAGTTTTAGTTTCGTGACTCGCGGGTACCCAACGACACCCTGACCGCGATTCGATTTCACGGGCGATAGGCCCGGCGACCTGATTCCCAGGCACGACCGGCGGAGAAGATGGTTCCCTTGGACCATGCGTCTCCCCTATTGCCTGGAACCGGGAATGGGAGAGGTGGATGGCGGCAAAGCGCGACAGATCGGCACAGGAACACGCGTCCTCGGGGTGCGGCATGGGGGAGCGTCACCGGACCAACGCTTTCACCGCGCGCTTCCTTGGGGGCGCGCTTTTCTGCGTTGGCGGCGCCCGCTCCCTTTTCACCGTTGCCGCATTGGCTCTCGCCGGAGCGCTTTCCGTCCCGGCCCAAGTGACTTTGACCTTGGGCGGCGAAGTGCCGGCCATAGGACCGGGCACCAAGTACCCGACCATCATGGCTTGCAACAAAACCAGTCTTCCCCTGCAGGTGGAAGGCTGGAAGTTCAAGACCAAGGACTACGCCGGGTATTCCACCTGGATGGCCGGCTTCACGCATACCGGGACCGCTCCCGTCGAATACACCCAGAAGATTTCCGAGACCGAGCAGCAGATGATGGGCGGGGTGTGCCGCAGCTCCGCGACCGATTATACGGGCGCCTTGGCCGCGGGCCAGGACGCGACGCCTTTCGATTTGCAAGCCCTGATCAAAACCGGTTCCTGCTCCGAGCTGCCTCCTTACAAGGACGCGGCTCCCATCACATGCACCGATATCGACGGCGCCGCCAAGCCCGACTACGGCAACCAATGCCTGATCGATCCCGTCGGCGCCAATGGCGGCGACACCTACGGCGGTTTCGTTTCCACCTTTTACGGCCAGACCCAGATCCAATACGCCATTCCCACCGCCACCATGAAGATCAGCAATACCGATGTGAAGTGGAACCCCTACCGCATGGGCCCCCAGTACATGATGGCCGTGGCCATGGGCCAGGAAATCCTCAACGTCGACATGCAATGGCTGCTGGCCATCGCGGGCAAGGAGACCGGAGCCGCCATGGTCAATGTGGGTAACAACCAGGTGCGCTCCGAGGACGGCAGCTACTCCGACCTCGCCGGCAGCTTCGGGTATTGGCAGGTGGAGACCTTCACCTACGCCACCTACATGCTGGGCTATCCGCAATTCTTCCCCAAGTACGGCCCCTGCATGGCCAAGTTCCCGGACGTGACCACGGCCCTTACCGCCGGACGCTGCGTGGACCAATCCTGGGCCGAGGCGGCCATGTACTACATGCAGCCGCCGGGACACAACAAGATGGAACCCAATTCCCCGCAAATCGCCAATGGCGTGTTCGCCACCTCCATGGGCTGGTACAACGTCTATGACGCCCTCGCCAACTCCACCGATCTCTGCTTCGTCGATGCCATCCAGAACGGGGTGGACAAGCGCCTGGCCTTCGCCGCGCTCATCCCCGGATACAACATGGGCCGCTTCTCCACCTTCACCGGCCCGCTGAAGGATGCCAACCTCAAGAACGACCCCAAGGCCTCGGAGAAATTCCCCATCGGCTACAACAACTACCGCACCGAGGTTTTCGCCATCCTCGATCAATTCGAGGTCGCCACCAAGGATTGCGCCAACCGCAAGGTCTACGACACCACCATCAGCCTCAAAGAGGTGCAGCGCTTCCTGTTCGGCGGCAACGACGTTACCGGCACGCCGCAAGCCCAAAGCGACGGCGGCATGCTGGCGCACTATGTAATTCCCACTCCGGAGCGGGAGGCCCTCTGGTCCGACATCCAATGCGCATTCGGTAAGCTCAAGGGCAAGGCCCCTTCCACCCTCGGCAAGGACTCGATCAGCTACCGCTATGATTGGCTCACCATGTTGCGCGTGGTCAAGAAGCATCTGCCCTCCCGCATCTACGATCGCAAGCTCCCCGTGGAGCCGGATTGGCAGCACCTGGTGAAAGAAAACAGCCAGAATCCCCGCACCTGCTCGGGCAAGGTGCGCGATACGGAATACCCGTCCCTGAGCATCACTTCGCCCGCCATGAATTCCGTGGTCTCCCCGGTGGTCGCACCCGGCGCCAAGTTCTCCTTCACGGCCAAGGACAACAGCAAGATTTCCAAAGCGGATTGGAGCTTCGATCCCAATTGGCTCGCGTGGCAGCCCGCCAGTCTGGTATCCGGCAACAATTACGAGTTCTACGTGCCTTGCGAAATGGCCGGCTACCCCAAGAAGGGCGCCAAAGCATCCTTGTGGGTGCGCAGCACCGATGATTGCGGCAATTCGACCGTACAGCAATTCGACTTCACCGCCCACTCTTCCATGAACTGCGGAGACCCGCCCGTCCCCCCCCAGGTGGCTACCCCCATTGCCACCCCCAACGGGCGCGAGTTCTCCGCACTGTCCCCGGGGGTCAGCGTGTCGCTGACCGTTGCCACCCTCGGGGCCTCTATTCTGTATACCGTGGACGGATCGGATCCGGATTCCGTGGTGGGCGGCATGACCAAGCAGTATACGGGCGCGGCCATCCTCATTACCGACAACACGACCTTGAAGGCCCGCGCGGTTAAAATCGACATGCAGGCCAGCGCGATCATGACGGAGGTCTACAAGAAGGTGGCCCCCGCCAAGGTGGCCACCCCCGTGGCCAACCCCGGCGGACGTAACTTCACCGGTACCCTCAACGTGGCCCTTACGACCGCCACCGCCGGCGCCGCCATCTACTACACCACCGACGGCAGCATACCTTCCGATGCGGCCGGCACCACGGCCCGCCGTTACGGCCCGCCCGTCTCCCTCAATGCCAGCACCGTGCTCAAGGCCATCGCCATCCTGGAAGGCATGTATCCCAGCGACGTGATGACGGAGACTTATACCGGGCTGCCCCCCATCACGGTTAAGCAAGCCTGGTACAAGGACGTGAACGGCGACGGCCGCATCGACCAGGCCATGGTGGTTTTCGCTTCCGCGTTGCCCGCGGCCCCGGAAAAGCTGGGCTTCACCCTGGTGGGCGAAGACGGCAAGAGCTACGCCAAGACCGCTGCCGCCACCGAGATCAAGCTCGCCCCCGGCGACGCCACCCGCGCCATCATTACCTTCGCGGAACCGTTTCCCTACGGATTGACTTCCTTGAAGAACCCGGCCACCTCCGGGCAAACGTTCCGCCAGGATGCCATCCCCCTGGCCGATGGGACTTTCGCCGTGGCCGATTCCGTGGCCCCGGTCATCATGGGCACGGACGTCAAGGAGCGCGGCGACGGCGGGGATCTCAAGCGCGTCTTCATCACCTACTCCGAGGCCGTGACCGTGGCGGCGGGACCGCAGCCATTGATATTCAAGCGCGGCTCCAATGAGACGCCCTCGGCCGAAGTGATTTTCGCCAATATAGAGAAGACCGGGGATCGCAACTACGTCTTGCATATCGATACCAATTCGACCTTCTTCCCCATCATCGGGGATTCGGCCGCCATTCCCGCGTTGGGCGCCACCGCCGATGCCTTCGGCAACGTCCCTGCCGTCAAGCTATACCGTAAACTGGAAGGCCAGCCGCCCAAGGCCAAGCCCGTGTCCCTGACCATCACCTTCCCCAACGGCAGCGCCATGAATCCCGCCATGGGAGTGGTGGCCATCAATCCTGCCGGTACGCTTTTCATACCGGTAGACAAGCAGGGCAACGTGCTTGCCGGCCATTGCCCGGGCTGCGTAGCCAAGGATGGCCAAGGCTACGTTGGGCCGGTGTTCAAAATCCTCACCCCCGGCGCGGTGGACTACACCTTCAAGATTTTCGGTACCGGCGGGGAATTCGTGGCCGAGGGCAAGGGCTCGGTAAATCCGGAGGATTTGAATTCGCTTACCAGCCGTACCGACGCCTTGGGCCGCAACTACGAGGCCCCCGTGGTCTGGACGGGTCTGACCCGCGCCGGCACGCATGCGGGCACGGGCGCCTATATCATCATCGCGACCTTTCTCACCAAGAAGGATCTGACTTCGGGTGCGGAGCCGACGACGTTTACGGAGAAGAAACGTTTCGGATTGTTGCGCAATTGGAGCGGATCGTGATCACGGGGGGAAGCATTATGCGACTTGAGAATACCGGCTTCGGAATGAAGGCGCGCCTTTTGGCGTTGGCCGTATTAGTGCAGTTCATGGGCATCGGCATGGCGCAGGCCCAGGTGAAGATCCACGTGAAGAATCCCTGGCCCACCATGACCATCTGGGAAGGCATGAAGGTCACCGGTGGCGTCATCGCAGGCCCCCCCGGCGCGAACATGACCGACGACGGCGACGGCTGGTATTCCTATACCTTGGATGCCTCCCAACCCTTCAATTCCATGTTCTCCTTCGCCCTCTACTCCCCAGCCACATGGGACGCGACCGGCAAAACCCCGGACTACGCTTCGAAGCGCGGCATCTACGCTTCCGGGGCGGTCTCGGGCGGGGGTACGGGAACCGAGTTCTCCGCGGGCAATATCCGCACCTACGGCGACGACGTTTGGATCATCCCCAGCCTTACCGGAGCGCCCATCATTACCATCGTGCCCCAGGCCAAGAAGGTTGCGCTCTTGTTCAATCCGTGGGGCGCGGGCGCGCCCACGGCCAAGGTCGGGAACGGGACGACCTACGGCACCATGATCCAATCCCAGGATCCCGCCCGCTGCGGTTGGTACGGGGCCTATTTCAACGCCGGCCCTTTCACCGTCGCGTATAAAAGCCTGTTCGGTAGCGAGACCTACGGCATCGGCGGTTTGGGCGATGCCAAAGCCATCGACCTCACTTCCCTCTTCGCCACCTCGGACACCGTGTTCATCTATTCGGAAACCCCGGGAACCCCGCCCAAGTTGACGAACACGGCTCCCCCGGGCCTGAAAGGCGTGTGCTCCTTCCTCCTGGGTGTAACAGTCCGCGACTTCTCCAAGGAGCATCCGGACTTCGACGATGCCGCGCTGGACCACCACGACCTCGCCACCACCGGCATGGTGGCCAATACCCTGGACAAGGACGGCAAACCGACGGTGGGCGCCAAGCCGTTCCTGCAATCGGACTTCTCCAATTGGTTCCGCACCAAGACCACGGGCGGCAAAGATGGAAATGTCGCTTCCTGCTACAACCTGCCGATGACCAAGTCCACGAAAGGCATGTGGGGATACAACTCCCTGAAAGACTCGCCCAGCCACAGCTTCTTCCCCGTCGACGACAAGAATACCTTCGGGGAGACGCTCAAGAGCCAGTATTACGATGCGGCTTCGGGAACCTACCCCTTCGATCCCACCAAGGGCGACCATAATTTCAATTTCTGCATGGAGATGCATGCCTCTTTCAAATACGAGAAGGGCCAGGTTTTCAACTTCACGGGAGACGACGATACCTGGGCCTTTATCGACGGCAAGCTCGCCCTCGATATCGGCGGCCCCCATCCTCCCGTCTCGGGAAAGATCGAATTGGACAAACTGGGCCTCAAGGAAGATACGGATTACCCCTTCGACTTCTTTTTCTGCGAGCGCCAGCCCAACGGATCGGATCTGCTGGTGGAAACCTCGATCTTTTTCGAACAGCAACAGTCGACCTTCTACAAGAAGATAGACCTGGGCGGCGGCGCCTTCCGCTATGAGATTTGGGAGATCACCCAGGGCAAAAGCGAATGCGGCGCAGCCAAAGGCGGCGATACCGCGCTGGCACAGGCCGTATT
>JAHFCH010000088.1 GCA_023249635.1 Fibrobacterota bacterium | reverse complement strand
GAAACTGTTTAATCAAATATTTGACATATTTTGGGACATTAAACGGGAATGCTGCCCATGCAGATTAATCATCGCAGGCGCAACCAGGAGGCTGATAGCATTTCTTCCACCGCGCAATACAAGCATCCCCGCACGCATTCCCAACACTGCACACTTTGCAGCACCCATATTGAACCTGCATCGGAGTCGGCCTTACCGTCACAGTAAAGAACCCCATCATCACGATAATGGCGCGGTTAGAAAGAATATCTTCACGGGTTACTCCTGGCCACTAACCGTAATAGGCGGATGGCAAACCTTGCACGGCACCCCACCCCTCTGAATCGCATCTTCGAGGGAAACCTCAATGCAGCTCTTCGTGCACTTCTTCGCCCACTTGCAGGATGTCAGATGATATTTGCTGTTCGTGGTATTGAACGTAACGGTAAGGGCCGAACCCGCAAGCGAAAGGGAGATGAAAATGGCGGCAAAGAATGCGGCGAAAATTTTCGTAGGGCCTCCAAGTGATGGACGTCACAAAAGTTAGGCATCGTTATTATTCTGGGGGTGGGATTCGGGTTGGAGTTACGCACAAAGTGGGCGAACCAATACTCACCAATTAGTGAGTATGAATTTATGGGGGTCCGGGGCGCGAGCCCCGGAGAGGGGGTAGCGAAAGACCGCCCTTAGGCGGGCTGGAGCGAGGGGGAGCCTTCCCCCCTTCTCAGAAGGGAATCCTAATGGTGGCCAACGGTGTTACGGGCGCGAAGTTGCGTTGATTTTAAAATTCAACGGATTCTGTAGCCAATTTCAGAATCGTCCCGACCCTTATAGCCCTATGCCTTACGTTACGAGAGTCATGCTTTGGGGGTGGTGACGCGCCCCGCTGCGGGACGACAGGGGGCGTATCATGAAGTCGGTTTTCCTTCTCGGCCTCCTGCTGACCGTCTTTTCCGTCCACGCGCAAACCTGGTCCTATATCCAGAACGATTCGGTAAAACTCGGCGTCCAGTTGGATCGAGGTGCGGCGGTCGCCTTCTTCGGCAGGACAGCCACCGGCCGTAACCTTCTCAACCATTACGATTATGGCCGCTTGCTCCAGCAGTCCTTTTACGGAACCAATGACGGTTCGAGCTGGAACGGCACTCCCTGGAGGTGGAATCCCGTGCAAAGCGGGTGCTGGACCGGTAAGGTGGCCGGACTCGTCCTGGATTTCCGCAATGATGGGCATTCCCTCTATGCCAAGACCAAACCCATCAATTGGGGCGGTTGCGACGTAATCGATGCGGTGATGGAGGAGTGGATCGAGCTCATAGGCAATGTGGCCATGATCCGCTTCCGCTTAACCAACAATAGCCGGGACAATACGAATATCTCCAACCAGGAGATGCCCGCGGTCTTCGTTGACTATGACCTGGCGAACCTGGTGTCTTATGAAGGGTCGAAGCCCTGGACCGATGCGGCCTTGACCCGGAAGGTTCCCGGATGGCCCAATTCCGGTGGGCAACTGGACGAGAATTGGGCCGCCTACGTGGCAATCGGAACAGTGTAGGAAATCCGCAAGGAGTTCCGCGTCATCAAGGAAACCGGTAGTCCGATAGGCGTCTCCGTGATGCCCAACGTCCGTTCGCACCCGCCCGGGATCAACTCGATGCTTTTCGAAGCCAGGGAATTTTCCATCTTGGGCCGTTGGCTAAACCGCCGACAGGCGGGCTGAAGCGAGGGGGAGCCTTCCCCCGCCCCGATTCCTTTTCAGAACTTCCCGTTCGGGTTCTTCCATTCTCCCTTCGGCGGAATCGTCTCCATCACGTCCCAATGCTCCACGATCTTGCCGTGCTCCACCCGGAACAGGTCATAGAACGCTGTCAAGTTTCCTGCGAAGGTGCCGGTACTCGCCGTCAGCACGAAGTTCCCCTCCCCCAGTACCTTGTTGACCGCATCGTACTTCATGGTAATCCCCTGCTTGGCCATCGCCTGTAGCGCGCTGCCCAGCCCGGATAGCCCGTCGGCGATGTGCGGGTTGTGCTGGGTGTAGTGCTTCTCGTCGATGTAGACCTTGAGCATCTCCACCTTCCCGTGCATGAGGATATCCGTGACCATGTTCGCGACCAGCTTCTTGTTGGCCGCGGTCTTGTCCTTGTCGGTTATCCCGGTGGGGCCGTCGATCATGGTGTGGCCGCTCGGTGTCTTGGTTACGGTCTCCTGGAGATTGTCCCAGTGCTCTACGATTTGGCCGTTTTCCCAGCGGAAGATATCGAACCCGATCTTGGGGCCGAAGAAATCGTACTCGGTGTGGGTGAAGGTGAACTCGCCGTCTTCGAAGGCGCGGGCGGTTTTCGCCTTGGCCGAGCCCTTGGGGAGCATGGCCATGAGGGCGCCGAAGCCTGCCAGGCCGTCGGCGGCGGACAGGTTGTGTTGGATGTATTTGTTGGGGTTGATGTAGGCCACGGGGGCAGGGTCGCCGGTTTCGATGCTTTTCAGGAGTTGCACGGTCTTTTCGCGATTGGAGAGGGCGTTCATTTTAGTTGCCTTTGCTTTGGGGTTTTCGAGGGCGATGGCGCTGGAGCCTATTAAGGCCAGGGCCGCCAAGGATGCTGTCGTCTTGTTACGCATCGGTGATTCCTTCCGTTGATGCTTGTAACAAGGTAACGCGCAGGCTTCCCTAGGGATAGGGTAAGAAGGGGACGGAAAAGGGTAAATACCCGTGGGGGGCGGGTCTGGAGGCGAGTCCACAGGAGAATCGGTAAGTAAGGGTGGAACCATTAAAATTGGTTCTTGAGGCGACACTTTTGGCCGAGTAAGTTCACCTAGCCGACAATCCCCGGAACCGGCTCCGGAAACTGCACGAGGAGAATAAATGGACAGGTTACGGACTCCCATTCGGGGAAGGCGCTTATGGCGGCTATTCCCATGCTTGGTGGCGGTTGCGGTTTCCCAGCTGTGCGCACAGGGAACCCAATATTTCACATTCGGTACGTGGGATGCCCCCTCCGGCTCCGCCGGAAAAGTCGCCACTTCGCCCAGCAACCCCGCCTTCGATTTCACCGTTGCCTCGTCTGGTAACGTGGAGATCTGGCTCAAGTCCTGGAACAACAATCGCTACCTGTACATCCTCAACTCTTCCGGTTCGGTCGCCGCCGAAGGCACGCCTGCATTTGTAGCGAGCGACAAACCCTTGCTCATGACCGTGAATCTGGCGAGCGGGAATTACAAAGTCGTCGCCGCCAGCACGGTAGCCGGGTACATCGGCCATTTCCGGTTGAGCATCAACGGAGCCGCGGCAGGCGGCGCGACCCTGACGATCAATCCGGAAATAAAGGTCCAACCGGCATCCATGACGGTGAGCCAACGGAGCGCGGCAGGCTTCATCATCAAAACCGGATTCGTATCCGGTTTCCAATGGCGCAAGAATGGTTTGAACATTTTCGGGGCCAAGGAGGAGGACTTTTCCATTCTTTCCACGGTCAGCGGGGATCAAGGGGCCTACACCTGCAATATCACCGTCGGGAGCCAATCGCTCCTCAGCTCGGCGGCGAACCTGACCGTTACCGGTTACGTTCCCACCACGAATACCTGGAGCCCGCCCTTCTTCACGATCAGTGCCTTTGGGGCTCCCAAACTCACCGGGAATGTCACTTCGGATAACGCGATGCTCACGAAGTACCGCGGGGCGGGACTCAATTTCACCACCGGCGAAGGCTTCGACGTGTATAGTCCGTGGGAAAAATTCTCCGGTACGCCGAATTCCAACCGGTATCGCATCGGACGATACGCCGCCCAAGCGCAGGTTCCGAAAATGATGGCCGACGAAGAGCGGATCTCAGGTACGTGCCGGCCCTTCCATGCGGCAAGCATATCGGCGGCGGTAGCCGATTACATGTCCTTGAATACGACGGAACGCGTTGCCTTCGGCGGTTACTCTATCGGGGATGAGCCCTGGTACCGCAAACGCAATGGCATCCTGGATGATCACACGACCAGCGCCGGGGACCAGTTGCGGAAATTGGAACTCGTCATGAATACCGATAAGACGGTTCCGGCGTGGATGAACCTGCGGGGATTTTGGGGATTCAACGTCAAATCGGGTACGACCACCCCCGATTGGAATGAGTACTTGAATTACGTGAACGGATTCGCCCTGCATAAGGACGTTAAAATCCTTTCCTTCGACTACTACGTGTTGAATAAGGGCAGCAACGGCATCTACGGGCCCAACAAGGGATATTCCGGTTTCGACAATGGAATCAGCTATTACCTCCACAATCAGACTTTCGCGCAAGCGGTAAGGAATGCCTGGGAGACGCTGGGCAAGAAGGTGTATTTCTTCGGTGTTCCGGCGGTTGTCGAGGAAAAGGATGCCCCGGTAAACCCCACCAGTTGGCTCCCGAAAAACGACGATTCCCAGATGCGTTTCAACGCTTTCGCTCCCGTGATTTACGGCGCCAAAGGCGTGGAATGGTATACCTATGTCACGCCGGCAGGGAATACCACGAACTATCCGACCTCTCCCGAATCGGACGCGACCACCCTGAACCGGATGAAGAGCGTGAATACGGCGCTATCCAATCTCGGGTGGTGGCTGATGCAATTGGACTGGGTGAATACGCTGCACGGAAATCTGGGGAATCCCGCGTCGGCGACCGTCACGGATCCCTTCTCCTCGGAGCCGAACCTTCCCACCCTCGCGGGGGCGAACAACGGATACGTCATGCCGCCTTCGCATCCTTATCCCGAGCAGTACGCCATCGGCTTCATGAAAAATTCGATCACCAAGGATGACGTGCTCCTGATCCTGAACAAGAACATCACCCCGCCCACGGGCGGCACCATGCCGGGATCGGATAGCTGGAACTATTTCATGCGCGGCTACGGCAACGTCCGCCAGTTCGATAATTCCACCGGCCAATGGAACGATTTGCCGAAGACGTACAATAGCGACAATACCACCTCGTTCTGGGTAAACAATGTAAACCCGGGCGACGTGCGGATGATCCAATTCAAGAAGCCGGCTTATACCGTGCTTGCGACCCACGGGCTTCTCTAGACCTTTTCTTTTCACGCGGCGCATTCCGGCATGGTTAGACGGAACTTGCGCCTCATACACTCTAACCTTTCGAAAGGATTATCATGAAAAAGTTCGCACTCATCACCCTTGCCGTAGGTATGCTCGCCAATATTTCCTCCGCGGCGGCCTGGTCCCCGAGCCTCCAGATCCAACTTCTGAAGACCCTGGTCGACGGACGCTGCATCTTCACCTCGAGCAACTCCTGGAACGCCGGCCGCAATTGGCTGTTCGATGCGACCACCACGTCGGGCAAAAACATGCTGACCACCTTGCTGGCCGCCAAGACCGGCGGGTTGCAGGTCAAGTTCTACGAGACGACCCAGGTAACCGGCCTGAACTGGTACTATGTGGATCAGATCGAATTGCAGTAATCCACGGCTCTAGGCGTGAAGAAGGCGAAGTGGATCCACTTCGCTTTTTTTTTGCCCTAGGCTTGGTAGCGGAAGCGGAAGGCGGCGGGCGTGGTGCCGGCCTGCTTGCGGAACCATTTGATGAAGTTGGTCGTCTCGTCGAAACCGAGTTCGAAGCAGATTTCCTTTACGCTGGTGGTGCCGAACAGCAGCAGCCGCTTGGCTTCCAGCGCGACGCGTTCATCAATCAAGGCCTTGGGCGATTTGCCGCAGGCCGCGGCGGTGGCGGCCTGCAGGCGCTTCTCGGGCATGCCCAACATTCCGGCGTAGATGGAAACCTGCTTGTCCTTGCGGAAACCGTTCTCGAGGGCGTCGAGGAACTTCTGGTAGCCTTCCTTGGCCGCGCGGTCGGGTGCGGCTTCCGCCTTGGCCGGCTTGAGGCGTCGTTCGGCTTGCAGCAGGAAGGTGTGCATTAGGTTCTGGAGGATGGCCTGGCGGGACTCTTCCACGGGACGGGCGAGCTCGCGTTCGATCAGGTCCATCAGCAATGCGATTTCGCGATCCGCTGCGGCGAGAGCGATGATGGGGCTTTCGTTGTGCATGCTGAAGAGATGGCTTTCCCAGAGGAAGCGGGAATCGGCGGCGTCGCGGGCGAAGAAGGCATCGGTGAAAAGGATGGCCTTGCCGTCGTAGGCGGCGGAGCGATCGTACATGAGCACGCGGTCCTTGCGGATGAACAGCAGGGCGCCGGATTTCATGGGGATGGATTGGAAATCGAGGAGGAGGGTGGCCTTGCCCTTTTGCACCCAGACTATCTGGTAGAACCCGGCGCGATGCGGTTCGGTGATCATGTCGCGCGCGCGGCTTAAGGTTTCCTTGAGCGGGACGACTTCCAGCTCTTGGGGGAGCCCGAGCTTGAAGTGGTATTTCTTGAGATCGGGCCGCGGGAGGGTTTTCGCCAAGATCAGCCTTTGCAGGAGGAGTACCCCATTTTAATACGGGTTGGCGCAAATTACCACCCGGCAGCGCCCGTGATGATTTGGCGCGATCAACACATCCTTGGCCCGGGGCCCTTCGGCAGGGGTCCCGCAGCGTTATCTTAGCCCTCGTGGGGCCCCATCGCGACTACGGCGGGGCTGGGGGTGGGATGATGTACAAAGCCATTGCGGGTTTGGGATTCTGCGCGTGCCTGGGTTTGCTCGCGGCCGCGGCCGCAGAACCGAAATACGATATCGCCGCCTATTACTTTCCCGGTTTCCACCATGAGCCCCGCAACGATTCCTACCTGGGCGCCGATTACACGGAATGGAAACTGATCAAGGCCGCCAAGCCGGGCTTCGACGGGCACCATCAGCCCAAGGTGCCGGTATGGGGCTACCAGGACGAGACCGATCCGGCGGAGATGGAAATCAAGCTCGACGCCGCCGCCGACCACGGGGTCAATGTCTTTATCTTCGACTGGTACTGGTACCAGAACAAACCCTTCCTGGAGGACTGCCTGAACAAAGGCTACCTCAAGGCCAAGAACCGCGAGCGGGTGAAGTTCTACCTGATGTGGGCCAACCACGATTGGCTGGATATTTTTCCGCTGGGCCGGGCCGGCGGCGGCGGTAAGGTGTTCGACGGTAAGGTGGATCGGGCCACCTTCGATGCGGCCGTGGACCATGTCATCAAGGATTACTTCAGCCAACCCTCGTATTACAAGATCGAGGGCGCGCCGGTTTTCTCGATATACGAATTGGGGACCTTGATCGCGGGACTGGGCGGCATGGAGGCGACCAAGGCCGCGCTGGATTCGTTCCGCGCCAAGACCAAGGCCGCGGGCTTTCCGGATCTGCATCTCAACGGCATTTTGTGGGGCAATATCCCTTCGTCGATCAACGGCGTTCCCGGGGATACCGTTCCCACCCAGGGCAAGACCGTAGCGGAGCTGGGCTTCAAGAGCCTGGCCACCTACACCTGGACGCATTACGTGGGACCCAACGGCGACTACGAACCGTGGGCCAAGCAGGGCATCGCCGCCTGGACGCGCTATGATGCGGATTTCACGACGCAGTATTATCCGAACGTGACGATCGGATGGGACACCAACCCGCGGCGGACCAATTTCGACGCCAATCTGATCACGAACAATACGGCCAATCGCTTCGCTGGCTACCTGTGGAAAGCGCGCGAGTACCTGGACAAGCACCCGCAGCGCAAACGCCTGATCCTGATCAACTCCTGGAACGAATGGCCCGAGGGGAGCACCCTGGAGCCCGACACCGTGAACCAATTCGGGTACCTCGAAGCGGTGCAGGACGTGTTCGCCCGCGATTGGAAGAACGTGGCGGCCGCGGCCAACGGCGGCCAGGCCACGGCTTCTTCGGCCTATAACCAGAACTACCCGGCCGGCGGGGCCATCGACGGCGAGCGGGTGGGCGTGGACTGGGGCAAGGGCGGCGGTTGGAACGACGCCACCGCGGATGCCTGGCCCGATTGGCTGCAGGTCGATTTCAGCGGGAAGAAATCCATCGGCAAGGTGGAGGTTTTCACCTTACATCAGGCGTACTCGGGCTACCCGGAGCTGGCCGTGGCCAAACCGATGGGAATCTCGCTCAACACCGAAGCGGGCGCCGTGGGGCTGACCGATTTCAAGGTGGAGTATTGGGACGGGAACGCGTGGAAGCCGGTTACCGGAGGGACGATTGCAGGCAATACCAAGGCGCGTCGGCGCATCAGCTTCCCTTCGGTGATTACCTCGAAGTTGCGGGTCTCGATTACGGGCGCCAACAAGCAGTACGCGCGCATTACCGAGGTGGAAGCCTGGGGGCGCGATGCGCGGCCGGGTTGCACCTATTCCCAATTTGCGGAATACGATTCGACGGCGGAAGTGGATGATGGTTCCTGCAAGACCGTGGGGTTGCATGTCTCCGCGAAGCGGGAGACCGACCTGCCCGCAGCGGAATTCCTCCGCGGTGATCTCGAGCTCCCGCATGCAGGCAGCCTGGATATACGCGTTTACGCTCCCGAGGGTCGCTTGGTGCTCCACCGTTCCGCCCTGGGAGGCGGCATGCTCCGCATCTCCCGGAATGAATTCGGACGCGGGTACCGGTGGCTCCGGATCTCCGATGCCAAGGAGATCCGGCTCAGGCGTCTATTCATCGAATAGTCGCCCGACCGCTCGACCGTCCGACCCATAGCCCTGAATTCCGCGGCGCTTACGAAATCCAGGGACCGGTTGCCAAAACCTGTAAGCGAGGCGTCCAAACCTCGACAACCCCGGGCGCAACAGCCGTCTTCAGCCCGGAGCCAGCTAATTCATGTTCCGGTTCCGCCAAAAACGGTCAAGACTGCCGTTTTTCCGGCCCGGTATGTACCTTTGAGCCGATTCCTCCCCGAATAAGGGAGATTTTCGATGGGAGAAGCGAGCGTGGCCACCTTGATCCCAGCCCCCGCCGGAAGGCGCTCACCCCAGGTCGGTAAGCGCTTACAAATAGGAGCGGAAAAGCCATCCGTGACCACGGTAGACGGTTCCCCCGACCCCCTTTTGAATCATCTTATAGCTAAAGCCGATAAAGCCGAATCGGGCAAGCCGGACCTGTTCCAGTATCTGGAATACCGGACCTACCTGACCGACTACGTGGAATGGCGGCAACGTGAGAACGCCCACTTTTCGAAGCGGGCCTTCTCCCAGAAGTATTTCGGTTCGACCGGAATCCTTTACGCCGTCATCCAGGGAGACCGGGACCTGGGACCGAAACTGCGCGTTCGCTGCGCGGCGGCCCTGGCCCTCAACGACAAAGAGAACGAGTACTTCGAACTCCTTGTCCAGCACAACCAGGCCAAAGCCGACCTGGAAAGGAACTTCTTGTTCGAGCGACTGTCACGCTTCCGCAACTCCAAGCCTTGGGTGGTGCGCGAGATCCAGCATAAGTACTACGAAAAGTGGTACTACGCGGTGGTCTTCAGCTACTTAGGGCTGGACAAGCGGAAAGGCACGCCGAAGGAGATCGCGGCGGACATGGTGCCGCCGTTGACGGAGAACCAGGTATCGGAAGCCATCGCGTTGCTGATGGAGCTGGAGCTGGTGAAGAAGTCGGAGCGCGGCTACGCGCTGACGCGGAACCACCTGGTGTCGGGCGGATTCAGCGGGGACGTGGCGCTGGAATACAATCGGCAGATCCAGGGGCTGACGACGGATTTGGCGAAAGAGGACATCACGAAGTTCAAGGCCTTCAGCACGCAGGTGACGACTGTATCGAACGAGAGCCTGAAGGCGATCCGGAAGAAGTTCATGGCGTTCCAGGATGAGATGAAGGATATCGTGGCGAAGGATAAGGGGACCGATAAGGTGTGCACCGTGGTCTTCCAAATCATCCCGAATTCCCGGTGAGGGAGGGTAAAGTTATGCGCTTGTTAATCGTTTTCATTGTGGTATCGCTGATGGGCTGCCTGCAGGCTGATCGTGCGAACGGGCCGCAAAACATCGAGACGACGAACATACGGGATCAGAATTTGTTGGCAGGGGCGACGTCGAGCACGAATTGGCCGCAGGAGGATGTCGGGTCAAAGCGGGCACTAGTCGTGGTCAAGTTCGATTCGACTCTCACAATGGATTTTACCGACACCACCGACATTCCCATCCCACTTTCCGGCACGCTTTCCATCTATTTAGGCGGAACTATCCCCGCGATTGATAAACCGGATTCGATGAAATTGAATCTGGGCAATCGGAACTCAATCGTACTCTCTGAAAATGAGTTTAAAAGTGAATTGGCCGCTGGAAAAGACACGGTCTTGTTCTCCGTCCTCATCCGATCGGATTCCATGGAGTGCCTGATTACGGGTTTGATGTATTCGAAGGGAGCGCATCTCTTTTCGAGGCATCCAGGTGGCACGCTGGCCCGGTTTACATACCCGATCTCGATTCCCAAATACGGATTTAAAGCGGTTCCCGGCGATTCCTTGCCGAAAACCGTAGTATCAAAGGCCGGCAAAACAGGGTGGTGCTTTTACATTCCCGGAAGCCCATATTTTTTCCTCCCGGAAGTCGCTGATATCATTACAGTTGGCCCGCTCCCCCAAGGCACGTACCCGATTCGTCTTCTAGTCATCTCCGAAGATATCGGAAATCCAAAGCTCCAGACGTTGACCATTTATGAGGTGAAACTTGTGTTTTCCCGGAAAAATCCGCAGTGGCCCACCGCTGTTGAGATCGGGGAAAAGATTTCCGAATCGACCCTTAAATCCTCGGTTTCCCTCCGATTTGATCTAAATTAGACGGTCAAATTCAGTCGGGGAGTAAGATGAAACCGTCATCCGTCATCGCAATTTCAATTGGTCTATTCGCTTCTCCCCTGGTGTTTTCCTACCCAGCATCCATGGACATCGGGACATTCGCGATTGATGATTATATCAGCAATGGCGGAGGGATGAACAACCTCGGATTCATGATCGCCTCGGGCCAGAATCTGTTTTGGGCGGCCAATTCCAATGTACCCGGTTATGCGGCCGGCGCAAGCAACAATCCGACTTTGGCGCTGGATAATCGGAATACCCAAGTCACCAAAGCGGCTATCACGAATACCAGCAGCGGCTATGGCAGCCGCGAATATTGCGACTTCGTTTATTATGGCGGCCACGGGTTGAACGGAACCATGTACCTCGGCGCCAGCAATCCGCCCTATGGCTCGGTCTCCCCTTCCGCCCTCAACCTCGGCGTCGGGTATAACCGCTGGCTCCTCACCAACTCCTGCTCCCTCTTCAACGGCGGCGACCCCGCCACCATGTGGGCCCCGGCGTTCAAGGGCCTCAAGGCCATGCTGGGATTCAAGTCCTTCGTGTTCGACAACAACCTGAGCTGGGATCTCTACAACGACTTCTGGACCAATTGGACGTACCGGGAGAAGAGCTTGTTGAACTCGTTCTTTGATTCGGAAGCCAATTACGGGTATAAGCACCTGTATCCTTCCAAGGGTCTCGAGCCCGGGTGCCTTTCGGCCCAGACCCCCAATGCCGTCGACTATTGCCGCGAAGCCTTCAAGTTCGTCAGCCATGATTACAACAAGGCGACGGCTACTTCCGGCTATTACTACTCGAAGAAGATCGGCACCCCTCAATACTGAGGGAGGCTATCCTCCTTTTCCGAATTTTTTCTTGGAGACCAGCAATGCGTAAAGCCGTTTTTTCATTGGTAGCCGCCTTCATGGCGATTGCCGTCCATGCCGCCAATGCCGTTCCGGCCCTGAATGCCAAAGCCGCCGTCAATACGGTGGTCGATACCAGCCGGGCCGCAGTGGTCAAGGCCGTTGGCGAAACCGAGAAGAAGGCCGCGGCCGCTTCCGGGATCTCCATCGAACCCGCCGCAGCCCCTGCCGCCAAGCCTGCGGCTCCCGCAGCCGTTGCCCCCGCCCCTGCGGTCGCAGCCAAGCCCGCCGCTCCCACCAAGGCCTCCCAGGATTCCGCCGCAGCGGTCAAAAAGGCGCATAACGATTCCCTGGCGGCCCACAAGAAGTTCATCGCCGATTCCACCGCCGCCGCGCATAAGGCGACCCACGATTCCGCGGTCGCGCGGGAGAAGGCCGTGCATGATTCCGTGTTCGCGGCGCGCAAGGTAGAGGAGCTCCGCAAACTGGCGCAGCATGACTCCATCATGGCCGTCAAAAAACGCAGCAAGGATTCCTCCG
The DNA here is from genome assembly GCA_023249635.1 of Fibrobacterota bacterium. Classification (GTDB taxonomy): domain Bacteria; phylum Fibrobacterota; class Fibrobacteria; order UBA11236; family UBA11236; genus Chersky-265. The sequence goes on along the minus strand of JAHFCH010000088.1, from coordinate 13,117 downwards.
ATGCCCGCGCCAAGATCGTGCGGGATTCCGTCGCCGCCCGCCAGAAGATGGTCCGCGACTCCCTGACCGCGCGCCAGAAAATGGTACACGATTCGCTGGCCGCCCATCATAAGATGCTGCAGGATTCGCTGGCTGCGCGCCACAAGGCCGTGACCGATTCCCTCGGTGCCCGACTGAAGTTCGTCAAGGACTCCCTGGGTGCCGCCAAGGCCCATCGCGATTCCATGGCCATGCTGTTGAAAGCCGCCCGCGAAGATTCCCTGAAGGCCGCCAAAGCCTCCAAGGCGCACAACGATTCCATAGCGGCCGTGCAGAAAAAGACCCATGACGATTCCGTGAAAGCCGTGGCGACTGCCAAGGCCGAAGCTATGAAAGCCGCCGCCGCCGCCAAAGCCGACTCCCTGAAGCTGGCCCAGGCCTCCAAGGCCGAGGCCGCGCGTCTGGCCGCCCAAGCCAAGGCCGATTCCATCAAGGTCGCGAAGGCCGCCAAGGCCCATGCCGATTCCGTAGCCCTCGCAGGCAAGCATGCCCACGACGATTCCGTTAAGGCCGCCGCCAAGGCGAAGGTCGAAGCCGATAAGGCCGCCGCGGCCGCGAAAGCGGACGCCGCCAAAGCCGCCGCCCTGGTGAAGGCCGACTCCATCAAAGCCGCCAAGGCCGCGAAGGTTACGCACGATTCCTTGCTGGTAGCCAACAAGAAGGCCCATGACGATTCCGCGAAGGCCGCGACCAAAGCCAAGGCCGATGAAGCCAAAGCCGCCGCCGCAGCCAAGCTCGCGGCCGACCAGGCTGCCGCGAAGGCCAAGGCCGATTCCACCAAGGCCGCCAAGGCCATGAAGGATTCCGTGGCCGTGCTCGCCAAGGCCGCCGCCAAAGCCAAAGCCGATTCCATTCAGGCCGCCTCCAAGGCGATGGCCGTAGCCAAGCTGGCCGCCGATAAGGCCGCCTCGCAAGCCCGCGCCGATTCGCTGAAGGCCGCCAAGGCCATGCGCGATTCCGCCGCCGTCCAGGCCAAGGCGTTGGCCAAAGCCAAAGCCGATTCGGTCCAGGCCGCCGCCAAGGCCAAAGCCGAAGCCGACCAGGCCGAGCGGAAAGCCAAGGCCGATGCCGCCAAGCTGGCCGCCCAGACCCGCGCCGATTCCCTCAAGGCTGCGACCTCGGCCCGTCTCGAAGCCGCCAAGGCGGCCGCCCAGGCCCGTGTCGATGCCGCCAAAGCCGCAACCCAGGCGCGCGCCGATTCCATCCAGGCCACCAAGGCCGCCAAGGAGAACGCCATCGCGGCGGCCCGTGCGGCAGCGTGCGAAAAGGACAGCACCGTCGCCAAGCGCTATCGCATCATGAACCGCCCTTTGAACAAGGACCAGATCAAGTATTTCCTCTCCCAATTCAAGATGAAGGATGTGGCCAAGCCCGAGTCGACGGCCGTCAATTGGGTGTACCGCGACAAGCAGGGCGGATTGCTGACCTACGAGGTGGGCACTTCGGAAGTGGGATACTCCAACGAAACCGTGCAGATGCTGAGCGAGAAGGAATATGTCCCGGATTCGCTGATCCGCTTCAAGACCGATGTGCTTTTGCGCGAATTGCTCAAGGACAAGTCCGAACGCTACGCTTTCTCCAACTACGAAGTGACCATGGTGCAGAAGAAGGAAGGCGAAAAGGTGATGCCCGCCGTGCCCGCCTTCTATACCGGCCGCTACGTGCGCAAGCTCGACGAACGCATCGTGCTGGGAGACGCCTTCCAGATTCGCCTCGCCTACGGAGCGGGCGGACAGGCCCAGGCCTTCTCCTTCCGCGACCCCGTGGTCGCCGAAACCGGCCCCACCAAGGTCCCGACCCAGAAAGCCATCACCGACAGCCTGGTGCGCTGGACCAAGTCCCGGACCCGGCCGCGCGAGATCTTCTACCCCTACCACCCCGATCATCTGCGGGTGAAGGATATCAAGCCGCTCAAGGTGATCGAGACCTACGTGTTGACCTCGGAGAAGTTCCGCGACAATCCGCAAATGGACGGCACCTACCTGGTACCCTCCGTGACCGTATTGGCCCAGGTGACCGTCTATCCGTCCCAGGGCAAGCTTAAGCAGCCCGCCCCCGCCGAACCGGTCATCCTGCATTTCAACTTCCCCTGCCGCCCCGAAGCGGGTCTGTGCTGGCCCGACGGTAAGCAGGAGATGAACGCCGCGCCGCCTCCCCCCATCGGACAGCTGCCCCCTTCCCGGAATCCCGGGATGAGCCAGCCCTCCCAGGGTAAACCGGAGATTCCGGCTACGGCCCCGGCCGCCCCTGCGCCCGCCAAAGCCGCTCCGGCAGCTCCCGTCGCTCCTGCTCCCGTGGCCGCCCCGGCGGCACCCGCCCCTGCAGCCCCGGCTCCCAAAAAGTAAACCGGAAGCCCTTCTTCCCTATCGAGAGCCGTGTCCCAGGACGCGGCTCTTTTCATTTCCAGGATTACCTCTCCCCTTCCTCCACGCTCTACATCGGGTACCGCGCGCCCGGCATGGGCCCGGTTCGGTATGGGCTCCCCTCGTCATGGGTCCCACGTGCTGTAAAGTCATTGTCAGTACACTCGATGGCCTACAATGACATTACAAGGACCCCGGGGTGCCTTCCGGCTCCGCGGGCTCCCACGACTTCCGCGCCCCCCCCGGTTCCCACTTCTACTCCCCGAGACCCCACCTGGGCCGCTCCTGGCAAGTGCTCACAAATTGAAGCGCTTTGTGAGCAGGCGGCCCGGGGAGCGGGGACGGTCCTGAATAGTTTTCACGTCGAAGGGTCATGGTTCGGAACAACAGCCGCCGGACCCGGAAAGTGAAGGACAAGATGTCGGGACATGAAGAATTGCGGAACAGCGCCGATTGGCAGACCCAGCTCTACAACCGTTACCACCAGAAGGTGTTCGGGATATGCCTGTACTTCCTCAAGGACCGGGAAGAGGCGAAGGACGCCGCCCACGATGTGTTCATCAAGGCCTTCCGCGCCTGGAAGGACTTCGAGTGGAAATGCGATCCGCTAACCTGGATCGGCGCCATCGCCAAGCATGATTGCTTCAGCCGCCGGCAGCGCTTCAAGAAGCAGTTGGATCGCCGCGCCCAGTTGGCCATGGAAGAAGAAGCCATGGCGGGCGACCAGGATGACGATTTGGTGCTGCACCGCCTGCGCCTGGAGAAGGTGCTCCCGGAAGTGCGCGGCAAGCTGCGGGAAATCCTGAAGCTTTCCATGGACGGCCTCAACCATCGCGAGATCGCCATCCGTATGGGCGTCTCCCGGGTCGCCATCACCCGTCGCCTCACCCGCTTCAAGAAGGAATTGGCCGATATGGGCGTGGCCCGCGAAACCGCCTTTGCCCGCGCCGCCGCCTGCGCCGCGCCGGCCACCGGATTCGCCAAGGAAACCTCCCCAGCCCGCAAACGCCTGGCCCAGGCCCCGCAGACCGTCCCGGTATCCGCCGCGACCCGGCCTGCCCGCCCTGCGCGTCTGCCGTCCCGGTCCCTGCCTCTCGCCCCCGTGGCCGCTCGCAAGCCCGAGCCCGAAATGGTTTCGGTGGAAGTCTACGAACCCGCGCCGGAAGCCTTCGAGCCCGCTTTCAATGAGGCCGGCGTCCCTGCGGAGATGCACCTCATCGCGGCGTAAGAGCTGTAAAGGCTGTATACGCTGTAAAAGGCTGGAGGGGCCGCTGCAATGCGGGCCCATCGGTAAAGCGGCGGCGGCCCGGTCTGGGTAACTTAGGGGTTACCTGGGCCGGGCCACGCGGCGTTACTTACGCTTGATGAGGATGAGTTTGCCGCCGCGGATGCGGAGGTCTGAGAGGGAGGCCATGGCCTGGTCGTACAGGTCCTTGTCCGAGACCCAGTCCCGCACGTCCAATTGCCCGCGCGTGCCGAGCACGGAAACGGGCGCCGCCATCCCGTTCATCTTCGCCGCGGATGGCACCACGATCAGCTTCCCGTCCTTGAAGACCGGATACCCGCACATCTCGGAATTGAGGTACCCGTGGATGCGCAGCAGCTTGGCCAGCGTCGAGAGCGCGCCGCGCAGCTTTTCCACCGGCAGGCTGTTGCGGGCGATGAGCACGGTGTCTTCCAGGTCCAATTGGTAGTCCAGCTTCAAATCGGCCAAGGGCCGGCTGCTGCGGGCCAGGTGGTTGATTTCCTCGCTGCCCAGGGACAGGGTATCCCCTGCGTTACCGCGGGCGGGATCGCCCGGGGCGGAATCGCCCGAGGCCGCGCCCGGGGCCGGCTTGGCGGCCAGGAAAGCCTTGAGCTTGACCCGCACCTGTTCCTGCGCATCGCGGGATTCCGGTACCACGCGCAACTCCATCGGCTGCGGAGACACGAAGGCGCGCAGCTGCTTGTACTGCATGGCTACCAGCAGGATGAGGATGAGCACGACGAAGGCCGGCATCATCAGGAAGAAGAGGAAGAAAGGGCCCTTGGCGACGTTGGGCGACGCTCCGCCGGGATACGGGGAGGCGATGGGTTTAGCCAAGGGAAACCTCGGAACGGGTTCGGGAAAGCCTAGTGGGCCGCCGGAGCGGCCTCTTTGGCGGGCTCAGGTTTGGCCTCAGTAGCCGCAGGGGCGGCTTCCGCGGCGGGCGCAGCGGGCTTGGCTTCAGTGGCAGCGCCCTCATGGCCTTCGCCGGCGGCTTCATGCTTTACGGGGGAGGTCCAGTTGATCTTCTCGTTGAAGGTGGGATCCACTTCGCCGCGGAACGAGGTATCCACCCAGGTGAACAGCACGAAGATCAGCAGGAACACGAAGTTGGAGAGGAAAATGGTGAGGTTGAGCAGCTTGCTCTCGTAACGCAGGCCCATCAGGAACATCGACACGATCAGGCCCATGATCAGGGCGGTGCCCATGATCAGGGTGGTGCGGATGGCATGCAGGTTGAGCCAGTCGATGTCGAACTTGGCGACATTGAGCTGGGACAGGCCCAACATCACCGCCGTCAGGAACAGCAGCGCGAAGTAGCTGCCGATGATGGTGCTCTTCGGAATCTCGTGGCCGGGGATATCGGCGTGACCGGCGTGATTTTCAGTGTTGCTGCTCATGTTTTTTTACCCGATGAGATAAAGAAGGGGGAAAAGGAATACCCAGACCAGATCGACGAGGGCCCAATAGATGGCCACCATTTCGATGGGGGTGAAATAACCGCGCGTGAATTTGACCTGGGTCGACCGGTACAGGGCCCAGATCATCATGCCCATTCCGATCAGGACGTGGGTGGCATGCAGGCCGGTCATCACGAAGTACAGACCGAAGAAGATATGCGAGAAGGGATCCGTGAAGCCATGGGCATGCCACAGGCGGCCCGGAAGCGTTCCGTGCTCGAACTTCGCCGAGTACTCGATGGTCTTCACCACCAGGAACCCCGAAGCCAGGATAATGCTCAGGACCAGGTTCATGCGGACCTTGCCCTGTTCGCCATGCTGGGCCGCGATCACGGCGAGGCCCATGGTAAGGCCGCTGGTGAGCAGGAAGAAGGTATTGATGGCGCCCAGGTGCCAGTTGAGATGGCTGGAGCCTTCCGAAAACGCAGCGGGATGCAGGGTGTGGAAGAGCAGGGCGCCCACGAAGAGGGCGCCGAACATCATGATTTCCGAGGCTATGAACAGCCACATCCCGGTCTTGACGGAGTCGAACTCCTGCTCGGCCGAGTCGAAATGATGGGCGACGTGATGTTCGGGAAGACCGGTGCTTGCGGTGGCCATTAGGCTTTCTCCGTCTCGAATGCGTAGGGACCGTGGGTCACGATAGGCGTCTCCGTGAAGTTATACAGGACGGGGGGCGAATCCGCCTGCCATTCCAGGGTCTTGGCGCCCCACGGATTGGCGGGAGCGACCGAGCCGTTCCAAAAGGAACCGATGAGGTTGATGAGGGCGGTGAACAGGCCGATGGCCAGGATCACGAGGCCCACGGTGGAAATCTGATGGTAAATCTGGAACTGATCCCAGTAATGGTAGTAGCGACGCGGGCTGCCCAAGGAGCCCATGATCAACTGCACGAAGAAGGTGGCATTGAATCCGATGAACACGAGCCAGGCGGCGATCTTACCCACGGTTTCGTTGTACATCTTGCCGGTCATCTTGGGCCACCAGTAATGGATGCCGCCGATGAAGGCAACCATGGTCGATCCCATCGCCACGTAGTGGAAATGCGACACGACGAAGTAGGTATCGTGCAAATGGATATCCACCGAAAGGATGGCGAGGATGATGCCGGTGAGGCCCCCGATGGTAAAGTTCCACAGGAACTGCAAGGCGTACAGCATCGGGGTCTTGAGGTCGATGGAGCCCTTGTACAGGGTCGCGGTCCAGTTGAACACCTTGATGGCCGAAGGGATGGCGGTGAAGAAGGTGAGGAAGGAGAAGATGGAGTCGGCCAATTCCGATTGACCGGCCACGAACATGTGATGGCCCCAGACCACGAAGCCGATGATGGCGATGGCCACCGAAGAATAGGCCACGAAGCGATAGCCGAAGATATCCTTTTTCGAGAAAGCCGCGATGATTTCCGAGGCGATTCCGAAACCGGGGACCACGATGATGTACACGGCGGGATGGGAGTAGAACCAGAAGAAGTGCTGCATCAACAACGGGTCACCGCCCAGGGTCGGGTCAAAGATGCCGATGCCGAAGAAGTTCTCGATCAGCAACAGGATCAGGGTGATGGCCAAAACCGGAGTGGCGAAAATCTGCATGATGCCGGTGGCATACATGGCCCACAGGAACAACGGCATGCGGTACCAGGTCATGCCCGGGGCGCGCATGTTGTGCATGGTGACGATGAAATTAAGGCCTGTGAGGATTGAAGAAAAGCCCAGGAAGAAGGCCGCGACCATCATCCAAAGCACGGCCGGGTTCTGGGAGAGTGAGTACGGCGCGTACATGGTCCAACCCTGATCCGCATGGCCGGCAACGATGGACCAGAGGGCGATGGCGGCGCCGAGCCAGTACAGGTAGAGGCTGGTGAGGTTCAGTTTGGGGAAGGCCAGATCCTTGGCGCCTATCTGCAGGGGCAGGATGAAATTGCCCAGCGCAGCCGGGATGCCCGGTACCACCACCAGGAACACCATGATCACCCCATGCAGGGTGAAGAATTGGTTGTACTGATCCGGGGTGAGGAACTCCTTGAGAGGGCTCCACAGCTCCAGACGGAACAGGAAAGCGAAAGTACCGCCGGTGATGAAGAAGCACAGGATGGAAGCCAAGTACATCATGCCGATGCGCTTGTGGTCCACCGTGACCAGCCAGTTCATGATGCCTGACCTGGTCTTCAGGTAATTGATATTGTCGCCTTGTACGTGGGCAATCATATTTCCGTCCGTTTCCAATTCTGCTTCAAGTTCAATCCAACGTTTTTCACTTCAACGTCTTGATATAAGAGATCAGGGCCACGACTTCGCGATCCGAAAGCACGCCCTGGAATACGGGCATCACGGGCTGATAGCCCATGACCACCTTGGCGGTGGGGCTCAGCATGGATTCGCGGATGTAGGCTTCGTCAACCATGACCATGCCGCCCGCGCCGCAATTCTCCTGGCGGCCGAACAGGCCCTTCCATGAGGGACCCACGGCCTTGGAACCGTCGATGGAATGGCAGGCGCTGCAACCGCGCTTGGTGTACAGGATGGCGCCGAATTGCTCCGGGGTCTTGCCCTTGCCGGGATCCGAAGCCGTCGCCAGCCATTCGGAGTAGGCATCGGCTTCCACCACCTTGACGGCGGTGAGCATGTAGGAATGGTTGGTGCCGCAATACTGGGTGCATTCCACCGGGAATACGCCCGTGCGGGTGGCCTGGAACCAGAGGGCGTGCCAGCGGTTGGGAATCACGTCGGCCTTCGTGCGGAAGGCGGGAATGAAGAAGCTATGCAGCACGTCGCGCGAGGTGAGGGCCAGCTTGACCGGGGTGTTGACCGGGACCACCAGGGTATCGTTGACCGCGCCCGAGGGATATTCGAAGCTCCAGGCCCACTTCTGGCCCTTCACGTTTACCTGCATGTAGCCGGCGGGGGCCACGCGCATGTGGAGATAACCCTTCATACCGATGAAGAACAGGCCCATGACGACGATCAAGGGGATGATGGTCCAGCCGAGCTCAAGCGTCAGGTTGTGGGTGATCTGGGCGGTGGCCAGCTGATCGGGGCGACGGCGCAGGTATTTGATCGTGAATACCGTGACCAATATGATGATCAGGAAGAAGAAGAAGTAGGAGATGTACAGGTAGAGATTGAAAGCCGGATCCACGATATCGACGAACGTGGAGGCCTTTTCGGGAAGCCAGAAAGTTTTGCTGTTATCCATATTCTTCTCTTACACCCGGTTTTTTAAAGATGTCTTACAGCGGGCGCCAATGCCCTTAAGCCCCGGTCCCCGCGGCGACGGGCCGCTGGGCTACGATTTTTCCGCGTTTGAATTCCCGGCGCCACAATCCGCCCAGGAACAGGAACAGACCCGCCATGATCAGGTATCCCCCGCCCTTCATGAAATTGCGGGCGAAGAGCACATAGCCCTTGGCGTTCGGGTCGTAACGATAGCAGAACATTTCGATTTTCTCGCCGATGGAAAGCGCGCGGCCCTCGCTCGCGTCCAACAGGGCCAGGCGCAAATCCTTGTGCTTGAATTCGACGCCGTACAGGTAGCGCGAGATTTTCCCGGTCGGGGAAACCGTGAAGATGCCGGCCGCATGCGCGAACTCATTGCTGTTGCGCATGTATTGGTACTTGAACCCGATGGCGGAAGCCAGGCGCTTGATTTCCTTCTCCTCGCCGGTGAGGAAATGCCAGCCGGCGGCGGCACCCGGTCGGCCCAGGGATTCGATATGCGTTTGCTTCTTGGCCGAAGCCAGCTCCGGGGTCTCCCGCGGATCGATGCTCAGGGTGACGACCTCGTATTCCTTGCCCGGGGTCCAGGTAATCTTGCGCATGCCGCCAAGCATCCCGTTCAACACCAGGTTGCAGAGCATGGGGCACTGGTAATAGGCGAAGTTGATGAGCACGGGCTTTCCCGGCTGGAAATACGAACCCAGCACCACGTCCTTGCCGTCTTCGTCTTTGAACTTGGCGTCCAAGGGAACCTGATCACCCAGGTGCTCCTCGATGCCGACATCCACCAGGCCGGCGGGAAGCGACTGGCCATCGGCCCCCGTGGTTCCCTGTTGCCGGCTGTCATAGCTTCCGCCGAACGCGTAAGCGCTCCGGCCCGAAAGGACCGCCGCCAGGACCAGGCCCAGCAGAATACGGAAGCGGAATGAAGCGGAAGTCTTCATGGCGATCTCAGTGGCCCCGCTTTTCGGCATGCTGCCCGGACTTCATAGCCTCGGTGGACTTGGCGCCTTTAGCGTCCTTGGCGTCCTTGGCGGCGCTCTCTTCGACCTTGATACCGTTATCCTGCGCGGCGGGCGCGGCGTCGGCTTTGAAAGCGGCGCCTTGCAAGTAAGTATCCGTGATCGGGGTCCAGGCCTTGCCGGTCTTCCCTTGGTTTTCCTGGGCCATCAACTCCATGGCGCGGGCGATGGGGATTTGGTAGCGGCCTTTGTCCTTGTCCAGAATCTTATACGAGCCGAGGGTTTCGCTTTCCTTGGCATGCAGCGCATTGAGCTCGCTGGTGACGAACTCGCCCTGCTTCACGGCCAATTCGGAATCCTTGGCTCCTTGGAACCATACGATGCATACATAGAAGAAGCTCACCAGGATGATGACGGAAAGGGGAATCAGCCACAGGACCGTGGTCCAGCTGAAATCGGACATTTCGTGTCCGCCGTTGTCCGAGTGATGCGGCATGGCCGGGTCCACGGTGCGGGTATCAGTGCTGCTCATTGTCGGGTACCCCATTGTCGTAGGTCAGGCAATCTTTCAGGCGCGGATCGCCCATCGGGATCAGGTTCGCCGAATTCAGGCGGCGGAAAAGCATGAACATGAACATTCCACCCACCACGAGGAGGGAGCCGACATCGCCGATCCCGAAGGTCGGGCCTTGCGGATGGAAGTTGGGCTGGATGAGCCAGTAGATATCGATATAGCAGATGACCAGGAACCACACGCAAACCGCGGAAATGGCCGGGATGTTGCGCTTGACGTGCCAGGACATGAGGCCCAGGAACGGGATTGCGAAATGGCACCAGGGGAGCATCAAGCTGATGACCTTCCAGGAGTCCACCGCGCGGTGGTGGTAGAAAGCGGTTTCTTCCGGCAAGTTGGCGTACCAGATAAGGAAGAACTGGCTGAAACCGATATAGGTCCAAAACACGTTGTGGCCGAACAGCAGCTTGCCCGCGTCGTGGAAATGATCCTTGCGGAATACGTCTTTGCGGCCGGTCTTGGCGCGCAACAGGGCGGTCATCAGGATCAGGAAGCTGTATTGCAACACCACGGAACCGGCGAAGAAGTACACGCCGAACATGGTCGAGAACCAGTGCGGGTCGAGGGACATGATCCAATCGAATGCGAAGAATGTCTGGCTGAGGGCGAAGACGATGGCGGCGCCGGCGGCGACCTTACCCATTTTGAGGGTCAGGGCCGGATCCTTGCTTTCATCCTGCTTTTTCGAGTTGTTCAGGAAGAAATAGGTGAACACGCCCCAAAGCGCGAAATAGATGCCTACGCGGACGTAGAGGAAGGTGGGGTTCAGGTAGGCTTCCTTGATATGCACCAGATGGTCGTTCGCGCGCACGGCGGGATCCAGCCACATCAGGAGTTCCTTGGAACCCAAAAGCACGGGAATGAAGAGGAAGAACATCCAAGGCAGATTGGCCGCCGTGCTTTCGCTGATGCGGCGGATGGTCACGCTCCAGGCCGAACGGGCCAGGTGCTGGACGAAGACGAAGAAGAACGAACCCAGCGCGAGCGCCAGGAAGTAGCAGAAGGCGGTGAGGTACGAGGCGAAGAACGCCTGGTGCCCTTGCGTATAGCTCACGCCGCACAGAACGGCGCCGAGGGCTGCTATACCAAGGAATACGGGGCCGCCCCCTAGTTTGGCTGTAATTCGGTAATTATCTGTCGACATCCCTATTCCTTGCTACTTCAGGTTGGCGCGTTCACTCTCGGGAACGTCATTAAGTGAAGCGTGGCTGGTCCTCTGTAAGGCCCGCAAATAGGCCACGATGGCCCAGCGGTCCTCTTCCGGAATCTGTTTGCCGTAGGAAGGCATGTTGCGTACGCCGTAGCTGATGGTGTGGAAGAGCTGGCCGTCCGCCATGGCGACGATGCGTTCATCGTGGAAATTGGGGGGCGGGATCGGGAACCCGTGCGCGATGACCATGCCGTTGCCGGCCCCGGTGCGTCCGTGGCAAGGCGTGCAATAAATCTGAAAGCGTTCCTGGCCGCGATCCAAAAGGGCCGCGTCGATTTTCATGGGGTTGGCGCCGTAATGGGCGGTGTCGGCCCCACCGCGGTAGTACAAGTCGTCTTCCTTCAAAAGGCCGGCGGCGACGGTCCCCTCGGGGGGCATCATCATATTGCGGCCATCGGCCGTGAAGGTGTTATGGCCGTAGGGCAGCCACTTCGGCTGGAATTCCATGCCGTGCTTGATCCAGATGGGAGTCTGTTCCGAGGTCTGGCCGCGGCAGCCCATGAGAGCCGTAACTGCCAGGCCGGCGACAGCCATTGCAAAGCGGTATTGCGATTTCAAGGGTTCAATCCTCCAGGACTTCGATATTGCGGCCGCCGATGTCCGCCAGGAATTTCTGGACCTCGTTCACGTTGAACTTCGGGTCCTTGGCCTCGATGCTGATGAAGAAACCGTTATCGGAAAACTTGCCGAAATTCTTGCTCTTGAAGCAGGCATGGTACAGGCGCGGCAGACCGTTGAGGGCCAACATGCCCAATAGGCAACCGAAGGCCGTGAACAAGATGCCGGGCTCGAAAGTCACGGGCACGAAGGCGGGATAGGGATTCATGGGCTTACCACCGATGACCACGGGCTGCGCATGCACGTTGATCCAATACTGCAAGCTGAAGCCGCCGAAGGCTCCCGCCATGGCGGAGAAGAAGGCGATCCAACCCATGCGGGAATCACCGATTCCCATGGCCTGATCGATGCCATGGATCGGGAACGGCGAATGCACGTCCCATTTCTTGAAGCCCTTGTCGCGCACCTTCTCGGCGGCGTGGTATACGTCCTTTACGCCGGGGAACTCTGCGAGCACGCCGAAGGTCTTGGGTTTGACGGGAGCGGTGGTTTCCATGTCTCAGTGTCCTCCGGCGCCGTGATGATTGTCGCCGTAATGCGGGTTCGCCACGGGCATCACGCCCTTCACTTCAGCGATGGCGAGCTGGGGCAGGTACTTCAGGAACAGCAGGAAAAAGGTGCCGAACAGGCCGAAGGTCCCGATATACGTCCAGATATCCACCCAGGTCGGGCGATAGTAGCCCCACGCGGAAGGCAGGAAGTCGGCGTGCAGCGAGATAACGATCACGAAGCGCTCGAACCACATGCCGATGTTGATGAAGATGGTCATCACGAACATGATGGGGATGTTGCGCCGGATGAACTTGAACCAGAACAGCTGCGGCGTGACGACGTTGCAGAACATCATGCAGAAATAGGCCCAGCCGTATTCGCCCAAGGCGCGGGTGTAGAAGGCGTAGCGTTCGTAGATGCTGCCCGAGTACCAGGCGATGAACAGCTCCATGAAGTAGGCGTAGCCGACCAGGGAGCCGGTGAGCAGCATGAACTTGTTCATGTTCTCGAGATGGTGGATGCGAACCACCTTCTCGAGGTGATATACCTTGCGGGCGAGGATGAGCAGGGTTTCCACGAGCGCGAAGCCCGAGAACACGGCGCCGGCGACGAAGTAAGGCGGGAAGATGGTGGTATGCCAGCCCGGTACCTTGGAGGCCGCGAAGTCGAAGGACACGATAGAGTGCACCGAAAGCACCAGCGGCGTCGAGATGGCGGCCAGGATGAGGTAGGCGCGTTCGTAATTCTGCCAGTGGCGGGCGGAACCGCGCCAGCCGAGGGAAAAGATATGCAGGACCATTTTGCGCACTTTGGTGGTGGCGCGGTCGCGGAAGGTGGCCAAATCCGGGATCAGGCCCATGTACCAGAACAGCACCGAGACCGTGAAGTAGGTCGAGACCGCGAACACGTCCCACAGCAGCGGGCTGCGGAAGTTGGGCCAG
>JAHFCH010000087.1 GCA_023249635.1 Fibrobacterota bacterium | reverse complement strand
CGTATTTCTCCACGGCCAGCACGCGGCCATCCGGGAGCACCGCGGCCGACACGGCGTCGAGCCCGGTGATTAGGTCCTTGGTGTGGAAGCCCGTCGGAACCGCGTTCGCGATGGGGGCCAACACGGCGGCGGCACTGAAGGCGATACGGAGCGCGGCGCGCCAGGGAATTCGGGGAATCATAACCTCTCCTTGTTTGAAGACGTGCGCGGACCACTCGTTCCGGCACGGAGCAAGTCCCCCTCATGGGTGAGGATAGCGTCGCCGGCACGGGCCCGCCTCGGGTTACCAGGACCCCGGGGAGGATTTATTCACAGCTGTGAAACCCGGGAGGATTTTACGACGCGGACGCAATAAAATGCGGCTAGACCGTTGCGGGAAACCACCGCGTGGGATTATTCGTCGACGCGGAAGTGGAACATCATGCCGGCTTCCATGTGCTCGGCGATATGGCAATGCGCCATCCAGCCGCCCGGATTGGAGGCGTCCAGGAGCAGATCGGCGGTGGACCCCGATGGCACCAGGTAGGTGTCCTTCCAGGCCAGGGAAGGGTTGGGCTTGCCGTTCACGGAGAGCACCAGAAAGCGTTGGCCATGGAAATGGATGGGGTGTGGCATGGCATGCACGGCCATAGAATCGTTGACGATGCGGATGAGCACCTGCTGGCCCTTCTTGAACTTCCACAGGATGTCGTGGTTTTCGAGGCCGGTCTCCAGATCCCGCACCACCCACGCCATATTGGCCGGGGTGGAATTCGCGTTCATGGCCCCCATGGTATCGACCCATTCGATGCCCAGGGAGCCATCCGGTCCATGAGCACCCTTGGACAGCAGGGAATCCTCGCCCAGGCTTTGCGCGTCCTCGCTTTGCGTCGACGAACCCGCCGTGGCCTTCATAGTCCCATGTACGTGCCCGCCCATATGCCCCGTGAAAAACAGGCGCTTATCGGGAGGCTTGGAGAAGGAGGGTCGGAAGGCATCGATGTCCGCGGTGACCGCGGCATTGCTGTCGATGCGATCGTAGGCGGCATGGTAATCCGTTGCCACCGAGTCTTCCTGTACTTCTACGCGCCCCAGCCGGATATACCGATCGGGCATCTCATGGTATAGGAACACGGTGCCCGGCTTCTTGAACTGGGCCTCGTAGATGAGCCGCTCCCCCGGCGCGATGAACTCGCTTCCGGCCAAGTAGGATTTTTCGTACTTGCCGTTGTCCGAACCTACCACCTTCATCCAGGTCTGGTTGGTGACCAGGTTCAGCACCCGCGCGTTGCAGGCATTGGTCACGTAGAAGCGCACGTAGGCGTTGCGTTTGACGGTTACGACGAAATCGGTATCCCCATTGGCCAGGAAGGTATTGCCGAAATGCCCCATCATCACGTGATCGGCCATGTCCTTTCGGATGGGAGCGAGCCCGACGGAATCCAGGGTCACCTCACCGATGATGAGGGGTACCTCCGCATCCACGGGATTCCAGTAGGCGGAGTCCCGCGGGGTAACCAGGAAGTTACCGTAAAGTCCCAGGGTCTGGAAAGCATCCTCGCGCAGATGGCTATGGTACCAGAACATGCCCGCGTCCGGAAAGGTTATCCGGTAGGCGAAATCCTTCCCGTCCTCTACGGCTGCCTGGGAGAAGCCCGGTACCCCATCCATCAGATAGTCGAGGCGGACGCCATGGGGATGCAATGTAAGGGGCGATCCGGCGCGGTTGCGTAACAGGACGGCTACGGTGTCCCCCTGGCGCACCTTGATGAGCGGGCCGGGGATGGATCCGTTGAAGGCGGCCATGCGGACCATGCGGCCGTTGATGCTTTTCTTGACGGGAGCGGCGGTGAGAGCGAGGGTGTCGCCGTTATTCAGGAGGGCGGGGGCGGTGGGTACGGCCTCGGTGAGGCCTTCGATGCTGCGGGAGAAGTAGGGATCCTCGGGAACGACGGTTCCACGGGTGTCGAAGAGGCAGGCGGAGAGGAGGGCGGCGGCCGGAACGAACCAGGCCGCGGCCAAGAACCTGGTGAAAGGTTTCATTCTCCCCTGAATTTAGCCAACAATATCCCTTCCTGATGGGGAACGGGAAGGAGATTGCCGCCTGAGGCCGGCTTGTGCAGGTTCAGGACCTTCTTGCCGCCCAGGTCGTAGAGATCCACGGAAACCGCGCCGCTGGGGAATTCCAGGGAGCGGCCCGGGAATACGGTTTGCAGCTTGCCGAAGGCCCCCGCCGCCTTGCCCCCAGCTACGATGCCGGTGGAAGAGCAGGTGCCGGTATATTCGATTTTGAGGATGCGGCCGTCCTTCTGATTGAACCAGTGCCCGTTGTCCGTGCCCCCTTCCACGCCGTAAAGGACACCGTCCGGGGCGATCTCGAAGGACATAGGCAAACGCGCGTTGGTCTGGAATACCTTGATGGCGGAGAGCTCGCCTGCGTCGCTGAGCTTAAAGAAACGAACGGCTTCGCCGGAGTCGAATTGGTTGTGGTTGGCCACGAATAAGCCTCCATCGAAATAGGGCGGCAGGCGCGCGGGATTGGTCCCCGCGCCGTTGAAGCGATAGAAGCCTCCGACCTTGATACAACGACTCCCGACGTTCTGGGACTTGGGGAAGAACCCATTGATGGGCGAAGACTTGGTCATGCCCATCCAGAACAGGGATTTGACAGGGGCGGGAAGGTCGTTGATGCCGGTATTGTTCTTGGAATTGTTGGTCAGTTTGTCGGCGGAGAAGCCGGGATAGGCCTGGTTGTCGCCGGTCAGGTAGGGCCAGCCGAAATTGCCAGCCGCTTTGATCTGGTTGACTTCGTCCTGGCTGGGTATGGTGCCGCCGGTGCCGTCCGGGCCCACCTCGCCGACGTAGGCGTAGCCCGTCTTGGGATCGGTGGTGAGGGTGAAGGGGTTGCGCATGCCCATCGCGTAGATTTCCGGCAAGGTCTTGGCCGTGCCTGCGGCGAAAAGGTTGCCCGCGGGAACGGTATAGCCACCGGCATCGGTGGGATGGATGCGCAGGATCTTGCCGAGGAAGCTGTTGGAATTGGCGGACGTCTTCTGCGCATCGAAATTGCTCGAGTTCGCATCCGTCGGAGTGGGACCGCCGGTCCCGTTGGTCACCATCAGATCCCCGGTACCCACCAGCAGATTGCCATCCTTGTCGAAGGCCATGCCGCCGGCGCCGTGGATGATCAAGCTGGAACCGCCCGGATAGGGATGGGGAATGGTCAGTAAAACCTTTTCACTTCCCAGCGTTTCGCCGGCAAGCGTGAAGCGGGAAATCTTGTATCCCGCCGCAGGTGACGGTGAGTAGAAAGAATACAGGTAATTGTTGGATTCAAATTGCGGATCGAGGGCGATTCCCAACACGCCGTCTTCGTTGTTGGCGCCGTTGTTTACGGTAATCGTGGTCAAGGTGACGGGAGTCGCGCTTCCCACTTTGAGCATACGGATGGCACCGGAACGCTGGTTCCAGAATACGCGGCCGTCCTTGGCAATGGCCAGCTTCATCGGTGAATCCAGACCGCTCGCCAGCACCGTCTTTTTGAAGTCGGTAGTCGCAATGTCGCCGCAGTTCTGAGCCCGCGCGGGTAGGGCTGCCGCCATAAGGCCTGCGGCCAGCGCGAGCGACTTCCAGGCGGAGCGGTGCGCGCGTGATTCGGTTTTTTTGGTGAGGTTACCCATGGCTCTGTCTCCTGGAATTGGACATTTATCCCCCGGCAGAATCTATCCCCGCTTCAACGAAAGAACCCGACGCGATTGCGCGCGAAAGCGGGATCCCCGGGGCCAAGCCGGCCCGGCCCTGGCGCGCGGCCCAAGGCATCGAGAAGGGTACGCCCCCCGTCCGCCCCATGCACGCGGCGGATCCCCTCGGTCCGCGGCGTGTAGGCGATGCGGGAACTGGTCCCTCCAGGGGGCGTGAAAATTTCCACAGTATTGATGAGGCCGTTGGCGGAAAAGCCGCCGAAGACGAAGAGCGTATCCTCGAAATTGACGACGGAGACGGCTTTGCGCGTGGCCGTCATCTTGAGCGAGTTCTTCCAGGCGTTTCCGGCCGGATCGTATTCCTCGTTCACGTCGAAGATGCCGGGCTTCTCGCCGCCCATGGCGTAGAGCTTGCCTTTGGCCGCGCCGAAGCCGATGTCGCTGCGGAGCGTGGGCATGGGCGCGAAGGCATACCACTTGTCGCTCTTGGGCGAGTACGCCTCAAGCTTCGCCATGCTGGTCTGCCCCAGCCTTCCGGAAGAGACGTAGATGAGGCTGTCCAGTACGGCGGCGCCTACGTGCTCGCGACTGGTAGGCATGTTCGCCCCGGTCGACCAGGCGTCAGAGGCAGGATCGTAAATCTGTACCAGGTTCAATGCGACGCCTTCCGCGTCCACGCCACCGATCACATAAATCTTTCCTGCGAAACCGACCACGCCGGCGGCCGCGGTCGAGTGGGGCAAGGCTTTAACGGTTGTCCATTTATCCGTCGCGGGATCGTACGCGAACGCGCTGGTGCTCCCGCTCCACTCCGCGCCGGTGTTCAGCTTCGGCCCGCCGCCCGGTCCGTAGGGGACTCCGCCCATTACGTATACCTTCCCCGCTGCCGAAGCCATGGCGGTATGGTGCAGCGCGGTGGGCACCGATGCGATGGTGATCCAGGTGTTCTTGCCCGGCGTGTAGGCGAAGGCTTCCTTGGAGGGTTGCAGTCCGTCCTTGAAGCCGCAGGCCACGTAGATCTTGTCGCCGACGCGGGCGGCGCCGGTTTCGGCGCGGGTCAATGGTAGGTTGGCCCGGCTCGCCCATTTGGCGGCCGTGGTCTGCGCATGCGCGGAGGCCAGGAGCGAGAGCCCCAAAACCATACCTGCTTGACGACAAGGCCATGCCATTCGCATCGACTCCGTTTCGGTTATGGCGTTGGGGACTTCCCTAGTTCCCCGTTACGCAGGCGGCCCCGTAGGACCGAAACCCAACCACCGCCCGGGCCCGGACTATCCGGACCCAGGCGGGGCGGTGCATCCATGACCCGGTGGGGGGTGGCCAAGGATGTCGCTCGTTGGACCCCCGCGCTAAAGATAGGCAGGAGATCCCGCCGCCATGCCCCATTTCCCGGGGCCGGTCGGCAAACCGTACTCAAATTGGGCCCAGCCGCTACCGCAGCAGGCCCGAAAACTCTCCGCCCGCGCCCACCACGCTCAGGATATGCGTCCCGGGAGCGAGCTCGGGTAAAGTAATGCGCAATGGCGCGACGCCGGAAGCGGCGATGGGCCGCGCATAGACGCTGCGGCCGCTGAAATCATTCAAGGCCACGCGGACCGATCCGGACGTGCCCGACCAGAAGGAAGCCGGGACAATCAGGTCCCGACCCGAAAAGACCAAGCTCGCATTCGTCCGTGCCGCACGCGCAACCACTCCGGTGCCGCTGAAATTGTCGTCCAAGGTGGTGGCCGATTGTTCCGGAATGACGAATGAATTGTTCAAAGGCCGGATATAGAGATCCTTGAAATCGACCTTCATCACCAAGGTCGTGGCGTGCAGTTGCAGGCCGATGTAGCCGTCGAGCACGGAGCCCGTGTACTCGGCGCATAGATTCCCGTTCAGTTCATGCCGCACCTTGCTGCCGTTGGCGGTCACCAGGAAATGGTTCCAACCGTTCGGGTTGATGAATTTGCGGCAGGCATCGTTGCCCACCATATTGGCATCGGCCGGATAGGCGCCCTCCGGGTACATGGCGCCGTCCAGGCCGTCCCCGATATCCACCTGATAGCCCTTCATTCGATGCGCCGAAGAGTCGATGAATGCGGATCGATATTGCAGCCCGCTGTTCGTATAGCCGGCCTTGGTTTGCCACAGGCGGGCCTTGACGGACAGCACGAAGTCGGAATACTTGCGATCGGAATGGCAAAAGGTATTGACGCTGGCCTTGCCCTGGCCCTGCAGCATGCCGCTATCCACGCCCCAATAATCGGCGGAGTATCCCCAACCGGACAAATCCTTGCCGTCGAACAATTTCATCCACACGGGTTTCGCCTGGGCGCCCGCCGAAGCGGCCGCTGCCAGAAGCACCGCCGCCGCGAGAATACCGCCGCGCAGGACCCGACCGGATGTTTGTTTGAGCATGGACATATTCGTAGCGGCCCCCGATTATCCACCGACGCTGCCGCGTCCGTCGGTGTGCCTGTATAGTATACGGGAGGGGGTCGGGGGGCAGGCCGATTTTCCCTTCCGGGAAATCATTTTTCACAGTTGTGAAACCCTAAAACGTCGATTCCTTGGGTTTTAGGGGGGAAATTCAGCGACCGCTGCCGGGTTTGTGAACCGGCTTGTGAACGGGACAAAGGGGGTTTCGCGCCCAGGTAATCCCCCAGCCGGAACGGCCGTCCCAGCGCTTTGCGGAAGAGGATAACGCCGTAGAGGGCTACCTCGCGCCAGCGCGGGACCCAGGCCGAAAGAAAGGCGGGAGCGAGCATTTTCCGCGCGGGGAGCATGCCGCATTCGTAGAGGTTGAAGAGCAAGAGCAACAGGTTGATCCAGCGCGCATCGGCGCGGCGGCAGCGGAACAGCACACGCTTGCTGATGCCCAGGTAGAGGAAAAGATCCAGGGCCATGCAGCGCCGGAAAATATAGGCCGAGGTATAGATCTGCAGCGGATGGTTCTCATCGTCCACGCCGGCCACTTCGCGGACTACGCCGCGGGCGAGGTCGACCCAGAAGCGCCGGATGGCGCGACCGCTGAGGACCAAGGTGATCTGCCGATCGCGGAACAGGCGCAAAGCGAATCCGGGAATAGCCGCGCGGAAGCGGCGGAAATACGCTTCCACCTGCGCCAGGGAAATGTCGGTGTTGGCCTCCAGGGCGTAGAACGATTCCAGGCGCTGGGATTCGGCTGCGGCATACCGCGCCAGGCATCGCTCCCGATCCCGGAACCACGGGCCCGATGCGATGGCGAAGCCGGTTTCCTGCGACCACGTATCGCCGCCGACCATGACCATGACCTCCGGGACCCCGCCGCGGGCATGGCAATACGCCTGCACCTGCACCGGCGTTACCACCGAATCGTTAAGGTGGAAGGTTTCCTTGTGCAGGTAACAATGGTTGCTGGCGAAAGGGATGGCGTAGCGCGCGCCTACCTTGGCCGCGAAGGCGGCGAAATCCTCCAGGTAGCGGCCGGTCTCCTCGCGATCGCGTAGGGGCGCATCGAAATAGTCGAAGCACATGCGTTCGTTCGCGGAGCTATGGCTGCGGAAAACGAAATCGATGCGGGGATGCTTGCGCAGGATTTGCTCCAGCGGCGCGCCCATGAACTTGGCGTCGTTGGCGTTGAACAAGGTCGTGCCTTCGCATTCCACCACCGCGCCGCTATCATGGAACGGAAAGAAATGGTAGGAGGTGAGCTTGAACCCCGGAGCCAACCGGAGGGATTGCCCATGGCGCAATTCCCGGATATCGCGGAAACCGAGAGCCTCGAGATCGCGGCGCATACGGGGCGCGGGAATGCGCGGGATGATGATGGGGGTTTCCCGCGGGAACTTCTTGAGGGAAGCGCCGTGGAAATGATCCCAATGGATATGCGTGAGGTAGATGAAATCGGGACGGAGGGAAGCGGCGAGCCCGGGATCGACCGGGGGATAATTCCACCAGGAGCGCCAGTAGGCGCTGCCATTGATCCAGGGATCAAAGACCAGGCGTTTGCCTGCGCCGGTGACCAGCAGGCCGGCATGGGAGAGAATACGGAACGACGCAGCCATAGGGCCTCGGGGGAGTGCGGTTACCTTGGGGCCAGCGGGACGAGGTTCCCGGGGGGCCCGCCGCTTGGAAAAGCAAAAGCGATACCGGATTTCCGGAGGCCCAAAGCCCGCAAAAATGCCCGAAAAACCCCGGTCGGCCATCCAGAGGGCCTACCACCGATCATTTCTTGCGCAGTCCAGTGCAACATCGATCCGTCCACGGGGACAGATGCGTATCTGAAACGGGTACCCGGGTACGCAAACGGGTATCTTGAATGACACTGGAGGCTCTATGTTCCGTTCCTCGCCCGTATTCCCCAAGTTGTTCCGCCCTGGTCTCACCTTCGGCCTGGCCGGTTTGGCTTTGACCGCGGTGTTGGCCCTGCGCGCCCCCGGCCTCGCCGCCGCGGGCTCGACACCCATCTCCCCCGCCACGCCGGCCAAGGTCGCGGAAGCCACCTTCGGGGGCGGCTGTTTCTGGTGCATGGAATCGCCTTACCTGAAGCTGAAAGGGGTGGTGGAAGTGCTACCCGGATACAGCGGCGGCAAAGCGGCCAATCCCACCTATGAAGAAGTCAGCTCCGGCGAGACCGGCCATGCCGAAGTGGTCAACATCAAATACGATCCCGCCGTGGTCAGCTACCTGACCTTGCTGGAAACCTACTGGCGCTCCATCGACCCTACCGACGCCGGCGGCCAGTTCGCGGATCGCGGCACGCAATACCGCCCCGCCATTTTCTACCGCAACGCCGAACAGAAGCGCCTGGCGGAAGCCTCGATAGCGAAGCTGAACACGAGCCACAAGTTCTCCAAACCCGTCGCCGTCGGACTGGAACCGTTCAAGGCCTTCTACGTGGCCGAGGATTACCATCAGCATTACGCCCAGAAGAATCCCATCCGGTATCATGCCTACCGCAAGGGTTCCGGCCGCGAAGGTTTCATCGAAAACAATTGGAAGATCGATCTCCCGGAAGCACCCGTCATTCCGGTAAACAAGGACAACGATGGGGTTGAGGAGGAAAGCGCTATGAACCAGCCAGCCGCAGACAAGAAGCACGCAGACAAGCAGTACGTGAAGCCCGCCGAAAAGGATTTGAAGGATATGCTCTCCCCTATCCAATACAAGGTGACCCAGCAATGCGGCACCGAGCCCGCCTTCCACAACGCCTATTGGGACAACCATGCCGAAGGCCTGTACGTGGACGTGGTGACCGGAGAGCCGCTCTTCAGCTCCAAGGACAAATTCAACAGCGGCACGGGCTGGCCCAGCTTTACCAAGCCCGTCAAGGAAACCGCCGTGAAAAAGGATGTGGACAAGAGCTACGGGATGGAGCGCGATGAAGTGAAAAGCGCCGCCGGTAATTCGCACTTGGGCCACGTCTTCGACGACGGCCCCGGCCCGACGGGTCTGCGTTATTGCATCAACTCGGCTTCCCTGAAGTTCATTCCCAAGGCGGACCTGGAGAAGGAAGGCTACGCGGAATACGCGAAGCTGTTTACCGAGGTCGCCAAGCACTGAGCGTTTGGCCCCAGGGGCACAGCGGGGAGTGGTTCCCGCGCCAAGATGAGGCTCACCCACCGGGTGGGCCTTTTTTTGTTTTGACTTAATAGGTCATTGACATACTACGCCAATGACCTATATTATTGGAGGTGACCTCTGTAAATCCAGGAAACTTTAGCCGTCCGACGTTCCTGGAGTCGCGCCGATTCACCCTTGAATCAGATAGGCTTCTTGGAATGGAAGGGATCGAGATGCTCCAAGCAGCGCTGCAAGCCAATCCGAATGCGGGTGATCTCATTCCCGGTTCGGAAGGATTACGAAAGCTTCGGGTTTCCCTTCCAGGACGGGGTAAACGTGGTGGAGCGAGGGTGATATATTACTACCGTAATACCCGAAACGTTATCTACTTGTTCTCAATCTACGCCAAGAACCAGATGTCCGATTTGTCTACCGACGATTTGAAACTCATCAAATCCGGATTAAAGAAAATCAAGGACGAGGACTATCCATGACCCCGAGCAAAAAATCCGAGCTTGCTGCCGATTTGCTGAAAGCCTTCGATGATGTCGAAGCCTGGAATAAAGGGTCCCTTCGGCTCCGCACCACCATCACGGCCCAGGACGGCTCACGTCATGTGGAGCATTTGACCCGCTCCGAATTTGATGGCAAGATGAAGCGAATTGCAACTTTCCGGGGGATCCGCGACCGGCTGGATTTGAGCCAGCCCGGCTTCGCGAACCTGCTCCATGCGACCCCCGCGGCCGTGCGCCAATGGGAGCAAGGCCGCCGCGCGATCCCTGATCCCATTCTCCTGTTGGCGCAGTTAGCCCAGGATCCGAAGGTACGTATGCGCATGGAATCCTTTTCGGTAGCCGAGCCCACCCCTGAGTATGGAACGAAGCCGGCGCAGCCGAAAACGGTTTCAAAAAGAGGTGCGAAGCCCAAGGGATGAGGTCATGACAAGCGGGTAGCCCGGCACCAGGCTGTACAGCAGCCCCACATGGCGGGTGAATTTGTATTCGGCTTCGACATTGCCGCCGTACCAGATCCAGTCGGTTTGCCATTTGTCGGTGGGCTTGGGGCGGCCGAAGAACGCATCGGCACGGTAGCGTTCGACCTTACCGAGCCAGCTCTCGCGCCACAGGAAACTGGGGCCGATGCCGATGCGGAAAGCCAAGCGTTCCGCCGGAGCCCAATTGAGCCGGAAGCCCAGGTGGACAAAGCCTGCCCATACGTCGGCGCAATCCTTATAGGACGCGCCCGCGGCCCGCACCAGCAGCCAAGGCTTCACGTAATAGTCCGCGTAGCCTTCAGCGCCGACTTGCAGCACCCAGTAAGCGCTGTCATCCAATTCGCGCGGGTAGTCGGCGCCGCCGCCGCCGGGATGATACGTGAGCGCGTAGTAATCAGCGCCCACCGCGAAGCGAGTGTCGTAGTCGGAGGCATGGGCAAACCCGGCAAAGGAAACCAGGACAAAGAGGCAAAGGGCGAATTTCCGCATGTCCCCCGACTAACGAACGGCTTCCGGCGTTCCGCTACCGGTTTTGATCCAAGGCCTGGAAGATCAGGCTATCCAAGCGGTGGCTCAGCTTGCCGGCGCCGGCCGCATTGAGGTGATCCTCGTCCGAGAAATCCGTCGGCGCATAATCATGGCTCCCTTCCAGGTTGGCGTCATACAAGCGGCAATTGGGGATCTGGGCGCAAAACCGCTCGATCCCGGTCACCAGGGTCCGCCCGTCGGCACGGGCCGGGCCGTGCTTGGCGTAATAGGGCGTGTGCAAGTAGTTCGGGCTTTCCGGAAATACCACCATCACGAAGAGTACGCCGCGGTCCGCGACTTCCCGTGCCAGGGCTTCCAGGGCCGTGAGGCTCGCCTCGGCAAGGGGATCGGGAAGCGCGCCTGAGCCCTGGACGAAGTTGGGTGGAGGATCGGCGCCCCAACCCGTACCGGGAAAGATGAAGTAGCCGCCGCCGCCCAGGCTGTCGTACTCGCCCGCGGTCGCTTCGATCCTTCCGAAGCGCATGACGCTGTCCATGACCGCGGGGACCGCGGTTTTCCAATACCCGTGGTGGCGATCATAGGCATGCCCTAGGGCATCGTTCCAGACCGGGGTCACGTCGAAGGGGAAGAAAAGATTGCCCAGCAGGACGTCGAATACCACCGCCCGTAAATGGTCGTAATGGGGCAGGACGTAATTGCGGAGCACGCCGGAATTGACTCCCACGGGGGCCCCGGCGGTGCCCAGGTTCACCGCGCGGAAATGGGAGAAGGCCGCGGGCCGCATGCCGAATGCCAGATGGGAGGTGCCCACGCCGACCACTTCGCCCGCATGCCGCTGCAGCCAGAATGCCCGCATCTTGTTGGCGAACATTTCCTGGGAGAAGTCCTTGGGTAGCACGTTGTAACGGCCCAGACTGTCGTCGATGGCCTTGTCTTCCCGCGAAGGCACGACGGCACCGGGCTTGAGCCATAGGCAAGGCTGGCGGAGATTCTCGCCCCGGGCCAGCACCGTGGTGGAGGAATCCCCGAGGTTGGCCGCCAGCACCGCCGGATAGCCTAGGTTCATGTCCTCTCCGGAGGCCACCGCGAAGCCGGGATGGTTCGACCATTCCACGTCCTGCCAGGCCGCGAATCCCTTGGGAGCGCCGTACCAACGCCGCACTTCGCCGTTCTCCGTGTTAAGGCGGAAGAGGACTTCGTGCAAACCGTATGATCGGCCCACCACGGAGCTACGGCCTTGGTAGCCGAAGTCGAGCAGAAGGGCGTCCGGAACGCCGGAAGCCCCCGGTTCGATGGAGACGTTGCATACCTGGGAGGTATCGCCAGCCGTCTTGCCGTTGCGGGGTCCCGTGAAGAGCACGACAGCGCTGTCCCGGGCCAGGACGTTCATCTTGAGGTTACGGAAACCGGTATACAGGCGCGCGCCATCCTGGGACCAGCCGTCGTGGTAGCCGCCGCGGGATGCGACCGGGCGGGGCTCCCCGAACGGGGCGCCGCCGCGCATGGTAACCGCGAAGGTACCCTCTCCCTGCCAGGCCGGATCGGTATTGTCCCGGGCCGTGGCCGCGTAGTACAGCAGGGTTTCCGCTTCCGCGACCCGCCATCTGGGGATCGCCGCCGAGGGGACCGCGAGGCGCACGATGGGACTGCCGGGTTTCAATAGCCGTACGCTTACCGTTCCCGGCCGGGCATCGCCCTCTTCGCGATCGCCGTAGGCGACCCAACGGCCATCGGGGGAAATCGCGGGATGGAAGACCAGGCTGTCGTCAAGGAATTCGCGCACGACGATGGGGGATTCGGAATAGTCTATGTAGCAGAGCGTACGCGTGGCGGAAGTCGTGTTGATGAACGCGAGCTTGACCTGATCATGCCCGAAGCAGGCGGGTCCCTTGGCCGCCTCGACGAGTACCGCAGGGGTGGCGCCATGGGCCTCGCCCCCGGCGATGTAGCGCCCCCCGTGGATGGGGCCGCGCACGCAGCGGAAACCGATGTACTCGACCGCGGCGCCGCCCAAGGTGGGATAGTTCGCGGAACGGGAGGCGAAGCGGAGGTAGCGCCCATCGTACGCGTAGGAGCCGCCCTTGACCGACCGCTCCTGGATGATGCCGGGATCCCGGTTGCCCAGGAAATCCCGGATGGGCCCCGCGACGTACGGTTGCTTCCAATCGTTGACCCATTCCATGACGTTGCCGAGCATATCGCGGAGCCCGAAGGCGTTGGCGGCCAAGCGGCCGACCGGATGGGCGCGGCCCCCGGAATTTCCCGCGTGCCAGGCCGCCTTGCCGGCTTCGACGCTGTCGAAACCCGGTCCCCAGGCGAATGCCGTTTCGGAGCCCGCCCGGGCGGCGAACTCCCATTCGGCCTCGGTGGGCAGGCGGAAGCCATCGCGTTCGTAGTCGATGGCCAGGCCCTCGAGCAATACCGCGCTCCCAGCCGCGTTCATGCGCGCTCCGCTATAGGCGTATAGCGTATCCAGCCCGGCCGCCTTGCTGCGGGCATTGCAGAAGAGAACGGCATCGTAATAGGTCACGTTGGAGATGGGAAAATCGGCTCCGCGTCCGGATGCTTCCGCCACAGGATTGAGGCCGGTGAGCGCTTGGTAGCGCGCCTGCGTGATTTCGGTGCTGTCCATGCGGAAGTCGTAATCGAACGCCACCGGTAACGGCGGGGTTTCCTCCGATTTCTTGGCTAAGGCATCGTCGGAGCCAAGCACCGTGCGCTTTCCTTTCGCCTGGATGACCGCCATCCCGTCGAGGCTTGTCGGAGGCCCGGGCTTGCTGGGCATGGAGGAATTGCAGGCGGCCAGGGCGAGCGCGGCCGCGACGGGCATCAGTCGGCTAAAGCGGGGTCGCATAGGGCGGCCTCAATCCTTTGCGATGGCGAAGGTGTAGGGCGTAACCGCCTTCTTATTGGGATCGCCGGTACCGTACTGCATGACGCGGACGCGCATCTGGCTCCGGCCCGCGAGCGGGATGGCCGCGCCCAGGATTTGGATTTCGGCGGGGACGGTCCAGGCGTAATTCCCCCAGCGGGGGTCGGCGAGCCCGATGGAACGGTCCAACAGGCCGAACCAGGATTTCCCGCTGTCCGGAGAAACCTCGATGTTCACGGCATTGACCTCGTCGACGCCTTTGCCCAGGGTTTTCCATTTCACGTGCAGGGCTTCCCCCACGGCGTAGCGGTCGCCCGCCAAGGGGGATTGGATGGCGATCTCGGCATCCGGATCGACCACGGGCCAAGGCGGGGACGGGGATTCGCAAGCTGTCATGGAAAACGCTCCCAGCGCGAGGGCGATTATGCCGGCGGGCATACGCGAACAACGGCCGCGTAGGGTGCGGCCCATAAAGAGGAACATGCGGAATCCTTTCGATGCGACTTGGCTCGGGTGGATTGAGGTAAAGCAAACGCGGGGCCATCCCGTACCACAGCTTTTTCGCGCGAAGTCCCCATCGGCGTGGAGGCCGGCAGGGAGCGGCCTGGCAGGATTTGATCCGCGCCGGTCAAGTTCCGCGCGGTTCTTGCGGCAGACCCTTGGTAGCGCCAGGGGAACCTTGAGAGTGCCCCCGAGGCGCCCGATTCCTATCTTTAAGCCCCCTTGGCCACGAAAACGATCCATCCCATACCGCTCCAGCAATTGCTCGTCGAAGAGGCGTTCCCGAGCATGGCGTCGCTGGAATTCCGCAAGGCCGATCCCCTATACGTGGCCGGGCTGGCGGGTTCGGCGGTGTCGGCGCTGATCGCGCGGCAGTTCACGGACGGCAAAGGCAATCTCCTGTTCCTGGCGCCCGACGCCAAGACGGCCGAGCTGGTGGCGGAGGATTTGGAATCGTGGATCGGCGAGGAACAGGTGCTCCTGTTCCCGGGGCTGGACCTGAAGCCCTACGAATGGCGCAAACCTTTCGGGCACGTGCTGGAACAGCGGCTGGAATGCTTCGAGGCCTTGTATAAGAAACGCCGTTCGGTACTGGTGGCGGCCTTGCCCACTTTCCTCACGCGACTATCGAGCCCGGACTCGCTGCATCTCGAAATCCTGAACCTAGCCAAGGGCCAGAGCCTCGACCTGGAAGATTTCAAATCGGCGGTGCTGCACATGGGGTTCACGGAGAATTCCGTGGTGCAGGACATCGGCGAGTTCTCGGTGCGCGGCGAGATCATCGACATCTATCCCTACCTGCTCGATAACCCGGTGCGCATCGTGCTGTTCGGCGACGAGATCGAATCGGTCAAGGAGTTCGACATCTTCACCCAGCGTTCGGTGAAGGAGATCCCCTCGGTTGACGTGTTCCCGTTGGACGAATGCTGCTTTACCCCGCGCGAGCTGGAAGCGGGGATGGAGAAGCATCTCGACCGGTTCAAGGGAGAAGGATCGTTCGAGGCGGAGCACCATCGCCTACTGGTGAAGCGCGACCTGGAAGGCATCCATTGGCAAAAGGCCTTCTTCAAGGACCTGCGCTATTCCCTGCTGGACTTCCTGGGCGCCGATGCGCGCGTGGTGGTAGGTGACCAGGACGGTCTGAAGGCGGGAGCCGAGCGGTTGCTCGAGGCCGCGAAGGAAGGCTACGCCGAGGCCCAGGAGAAGGAGAAGTGGGTCGCGACGCCGGAGGAGTTGTTCTTTTCCGCGGCCGACCTGGAATCCATGTTGGCGGCGCGAGCCACCTTGCGGTTAGGGCGCTTGAGCTGGGAGGGCGCGGGCTGCCGCACCCTGGACATGCACGAGCAGGGTCGCGGCGGGGGTGGGCTGGGCCAGGTCGAGCATCTGCTGCGGGACCTGGACGCGGACGGGATCCGCGTTTACCTGCTTTCTCCCAACGAGGGCCAGGCCGAACGCCTGCGCAAGCTGACCGCCGAGTACGGTATCTCCGGTGTTACCGTGGGCCACTTGGCCTGCGGATTCATTTCCCGGGACGACGGGGTGGCGATCTTCACCGATCACCAGATTTTCAACCGCTTTTCGCGGAAGATCAAGCGCAAGAAGCATAAGGGCGGCGGCGTCTCCATCCAGAATTTCGAAGCGCTTTCGCGCGGCGATTTCGTGGTGCATGAGGAGTACGGCATCGCGCGTTTCGTGGGGGTCAAGCGCATCAAGACGCGGCCCCCTTCCTCGGGCGCGATCGACGTGGCGCCTCCGGCCGAGATCCAGGTGGATTGCATCCTGCTGGATTTCTACGGCTCGGATAAGTTGGCCCTGCCGGTAACCGATCTCTCCAAGCTGGAGAAGTATTCCTCCGAAGAAGGCCATGTGCCGGTGCTGTCCAAGCTGGGCGGCAAGGGCTGGGACAATCAGAAGGAGAAGGCCAAGAAGTCCATCATCAAGCTGGCCACGGAGCTGATCGAGCTCTACGCCAAGCGTTCGGTGATGCCAGGGTACGCCTTTAGCAAGGACCAGCCGCTGCAAGCCGAGTTCGAGGAAGCCTTCGAGTTCGACCTTACCCCGGATCAAGCCAAGGCCGTAGCCGACGAGAAGGGCGACATGGAGCGGCCCAAGCCCATGGACCGGCTCATATGCGGCGACGTGGGCTTCGGCAAGACCGAGGTGGCCATGCGCGCGGCCTTCAAGGCGGTATTGGACAAGAAGCAGGTTTGCGTTTTGGCGCCGACCACGATTCTGGCGGCGCAGCATTTCGCCAGCTTTACCGATCGTTTCGCGAGTTGGCCGGTGCGCATCGATTTCGTGAACCGCTTCAAGGGTCCCAAGGAAATCAAGGAGACGCTGGCGGCGCTGGAGCGCGGCGAGGTCGACCTGATTATCGGCACCCACCGGCTCATCTCCAAGGACGTGGTCTTCAAGGATCTGGGGCTGATGATCATCGACGAGGAGCAGAAATTCGGCGTGAAGCAGAAGGAGCGCTTGAAGGAGATGCGTACCCATGTGGATGTGCTCTCCATGTCGGCGACTCCCATTCCGCGCACCTTGAACATGTCCCTGGTGGGCGCGCGCGATCTTTCCATCATCGCCACCCCTCCGCGCAACCGCCTGCCCATCGATACCCGCGTGATTTTCCACGACCCCAAAACCATCCGCGATTCCATCGAGATGGAATTGGCCCGCGGCGGGCAGGTGTTCTACGTGCATAACCGCGTAATGGATTTGCCCGAGGTGACCCAGATGGTGGAGGGCCTGGTGCCCCACGCCCGCGTGGGCATGGCCCATGGGCAGATGGATGAAGTGGCCCTGGAGCAGGTGATGGCGGCCTTCGTGAACCGCGAGTACGACGTGCTGGTGGCCACGGGCATCATCGAATCGGGGTTGGATATCCCCAATGCGAATACCATTATCATCAACCGCGCGGATTTGTTCGGGCTGTCCCAGCTGTACCAGTTGCGCGGCCGCGTGGGGCGCTCGGCCACCAAGGCCTACTGCTTGTTGATTTCGCCGGACGCCAACCGCTTTTCCGATGACGCCAAGAAACGCCTGTATTCGTTGGAAAAATTCACCGACCTGGGTTCGGGTTTCCAGATCGCCATGCGCGACCTGGAAATCCGCGGGGCGGGCAATATCCTGGGTCTGGAGCAGAGCGGGCATATCGCGGCGGTGGGCTTCGAGACTTACCACCGCATGCTGCGTGAGGCGGTGAAGGAAATGCAGGGCGCGAAGGTGATCCCGCCCCTTAATCCCGAGATCGAGTTCCCGGAAGACGCCTTTATCCCCGAGGAATACGTGGAAGACGGTTTCCAGCGGGTGGCGTTGTACCAGAAGCTGGCGCGCTGTTCCGAGGTGCCGCAGCTCGACGAGTTGGCGAAGGAACTGGTGGATCGCTTCGGGCAGCTTCCCCAGTCGGTGTCGGCCCTGATCGCGATGATGATCGCCCGCGTGGTGGCGCAGAAGCTGGGCTTCCAGAAGGTGGTTCTGAACGGCAACCTGCTTAACCTGCAGTACGCCGAGATGCATGTGCCGGAAAAGGAAGAGCTGGGAGAACTGGTGAAGAAGTTCAAACGGCCGATGCGTTTCCTATACGCGAAGCCCTTGCAGATGCTGGTGGAACTTAATCCGCCGACGCGGGGGGATACCCATGCGTTGATCGCGCAGGCAGCGCAGATTTTAAGGGAGCTGGTCTGATTTAGGGCATTATTTCGAGCCTAACGCCATACCCCGCTTGCACTTAACTCGCCTCTAAAGTATACTTTAATTATGCCAGGTAAATTTAAAGGATATAGTCGATATATACAGGATGATCTGGAGAAAATCGTTGAAAATCGCCAATCCTGCTTTTTAATCGGGCCGCGTCAAGTCGGGAAAACCACCCTAGTGGCAAGCTTGCTTGCCGGCCGCTCCGACGTCATCTCTCTGCCTTTGCAAAATCCAAGCATACGCATCGCGTATGAGAAGAAGCCCGGTTCGCTAATCGACTTGATCGAATCAAAACGATCCCACCAGACGGTATTCATCGATGAGGTGCAAAAGGTCCCCGAATTGTTGGATGCGGCGCAATACCTGATCGACGAAAAGAAGGCCAACTTCATCCTCACGGGATCTTCGGCGCGCAAACTAAGAAAAGCCGGCGCCAATTGGCTGCCTGGGCGCGTCAAGTTGTTCCACATGGATCCGCTCCTTTGGGGCGAGATGGGCTGGTCGAAGAGCCATTACTGCAAAGAATTATCCATGCCTGACTTCGGGAAAGAATCCGGGTCTTCATATATGGATGCGCTCATCTACGGGACCCTTCCGGGGATTCCGGCTTCCGGCAGAGACGTTGATGCCGGTGATTATCTGCGTAGCTATGCGACACTATACCTGGAAGAGGAAATCCGGGCCGAGGCCGCCACCCGGAAGGTGGCGGAGTTTTCGAATTTCCTCGAACTGGCGGCCCACGAATCCGGTACCAGTCCGAACCTTTCCAAGCTTTCCATGGAAGTCGGCGTAAGCGTACCCACCGTCAAGGAGTACTACACGATCCTAGAGGATACCTTGGTCGCCGAAAGGGTTGAACCCTATCTCAAGAATGCACGGAAAAGGATGCTGGCAACGCCTCGGTATTATTTCTTCGACATCGGCGTCCGTAATGCCATGGCCTCGATGCCCATGGATCCGCAGGCTTCCCAAGCCAACAAAGGGCAATTGTTCGAGCACTTCGTGATGCTGGAAATAATCCGGCGGGTTCGGGCCATGCGAAAGAACTGGAAGGTGCGCTTTTGGCGGACAGCGGGAGGAGCCGAAGTCGATTGCGTGGTGGATATGGGGACGAAAGTCATTCCCATCGAAATCAAATCTTCGCAATCCGTTCGTAAAGCCGATTTGAAAGGCCTGGTCAATTTCCTCGCGGAGTACCCGGAAGCTTCCAATACCGGATACGTGATTACCCAGGGCCGGAATACCGAACGGGTGGCGGAGAACATCGTTGCGGTGCCATGGGATCAGTTCTGATTCCAATTTTCACCCTCGAATTTTGTATTTTTAGCAGGCTCATTTAATCATCATCTGAGCGCAGAAGTCCTTAAATAGGGGTATTTTGGCCATTTTCAGTCCCATCCTTTTCCGGTCGTGGAAGCCCGCGGCTTGCAGCTTGGCCTTGGCCGCCCTGTGCCTGGCTTCCCTTACCGGCTGTAAAAAGGAACAACCCAAGTCCGTGGTGCTGGCCCAGGTGGGCAATGCCACCCTGACCCTGGACGAATTGCGGGAGAGCTTTCCCGCCGATTACGAGCAGCTTATCCGCCGCGAGCAGTACCTGGATTTCATCAAGCGCTGGATGGATGACGAGGCCGTATACCAGCAGGCCTTAAAGGCCAAGCTGGAAACCGATCCGGCCGTGGGGCGTAAGCTGGAGAAGCTGCGCCGCAAGGTGATGATTGAAGAATTCCTCTCCCGCGAGAACGCCTCGGAAGTATTCGAGCCGGACGAAATGGCGATGAACCAGTATTACGAGATGCACAAGGAAGAGTTCCGGCGCAAGGTTCCGGAATACAAGCTGGCGCATATTCGCATGGCCACGTACAAGCAGGCCATGGATTTGCGGAGCAAGGCCAACCGCGGGGATTTCCTGGCCGTGGCCGCCGCCAGCTCCCTGGACCCGGCGCCGGAATCCTATGCCTCCATCGCCTTCAAGCGCCAGAACGAGTTCCCACCCTGCCTGACCCAGGAGATCGAGAAGGCGGGTATCGGCGGGGTTACCTTACCGGTGGCTTGCACCGACGGCTTCTACCTGGTTAAGGTAATGGAGAAGCAGGACGCGGGCAGCCTAATCCCCTTCGCAGAGGCGAAAGAGGAAATCAGCGGCATCCTGATCATGGAGCGCAAGGATAAGCTGCTCGATGGCCGCGTCGCCAAGTACAAGGAAGGCCTGGCCCTGAGCTATAACCTGGATCAGATTCCCGGTTTGGCCGAGAACGGCGAAGGCGCCGCGCCCCAGTAGTCGGGTCCCGCCGCCGCGGCACCCGCAGGCCAGCCCAGCGCCCCGGCCACCGCGGCCCCGGTAGCTCCGGTTCCCGTCGCCGCTTCCCGCCTTTCTACTTTTCCGGCTTCTGCGCCTGCTCCCGCCGCAGCCGCCGCGTCCACGGCCGCCGCACCCACAAACGATTCCACCGCCTCCGATCCCCGCCTGCCCCGCGAGCCCTGGCAAGACCGGCCTGCGCAAGCCCCCGCCCCGGCCAAGCCCAAGTACACGACCCGCAAGCGCTACGCCCGCCCCACCGCACCTAGCGCGCGCACCGGAGCGGATACCGCCGACGTGAAGACGGCGGCGCCCAAGCCCGTTGAACCGACAACCGAGACACCCGCGGTAAAACCCGAGACCGATGAGAACGCCAATGCGCAAACCCCTCCCGCTCCTTAAGCTCTCCCTCGCGGCCGCCGCCCTGTTGGCCTGGCCCTCCGCCGGAGCCCGCCAACCCTACGATGGCGTGGTGGCCCTGGTGGACGATCAAATCATCCTGCTCTCCGAACTGGAAGAACTGCGCATGGTTTCGGCCGAGCAGCAGCCCGGCATGATGCGCCTCCCCGCGGACAAGCAGCGGCAGGAGCTTTTGGAAAAGCTGATCGATGACAAGGTGGTGCTGGTGAAAGCCAAGCAGGACACCAATATCAAGGTCAGCGAACGCGACATTTCCCCGCGTGTCGAGGACGCCATCGGCCGTTACGTGGAACAGCAAGGCGGCGAGAAAAAGTTCGAAATGCTGCTGAAGCAGACCAACGGCATGTCCCTGGCCCAGTTTCGCGCGCGCTTGAGCCAGCAATACCTGGATCAATCCTACCGCCAGAAGCTCCAGTTCAAATACGTGGGGGATCATGATCCCTCCAACCAGCAGGTCAAGGAATTCTTCTCGCGCTACAGGGACAGCCTGCCCATGCAGCAGAACGGATTACGCCTCTCGCATATCCAGATCAAGATCAAGCCCAGTGCGACCCTGGAGCATGCCGCCTTGCTCAAGGCCGATACCCTGATCAAGCGCCTGGACAAGGGCGAAAGCTTCTCCGATCTGGCCAAGGCCAAGTCCGACGATTTTTCCGGCAAGGAAGGGGGCGACCTGGGCTATACCAAGCGCGGCACCCTGGATCCCGATTTCGAACGCGCCGCCTTCTCGCTCGACGCGGGCGACTACACCAAGGTGCCCGTGCGCTCGCGCTTCGGCTACCACATCATCAAGGTCACGGGCAAAAAGGATAATGAGATCCGTTGTTCGCATATCCTGGTGCGCTTGATCCCGGAATCGTCGGACAGCGCGCATACCTTGGCCTATATGGATTCCCTGCGCGCCTCGGCGCTCAAGAACAACGACTTCGCGGCCCAGGCCGGTAAGCTATCCGAGGACAAGAACAGCAAGGATCACGGAGGCAGCCTGGGATGGTTCACCCGCGACAAGCTGGACCCGCGCTACCTGCAGGCCGTGGATTCGCTCAAAGTCGGCGGTATCAGCGCCCCGGTCGCCATCGGCGACAGCTACCATATCTTCCGCCTGGACGGCACTTCGGCCGAGCGCAAGATGAGCCTGGAAGAGGATTGGGCCGACATCAGCCAGATCGCGCGCAACTATTTCATGAACCAGAAACTTTCCGGCTTCGTGAAGAAATGGCGCGAGACCGTGCACGTGGAAAACCGCCTGGCCCAATTCAAGAACCTTTCTTCCGCGCCCGAAGCGGGAGATGAAGGCGGCCTGGGCGGCGGGCAGGACTGAACATTCGCCGTCGCAGGGCCGGGATGAGGGGATGTTTGTGACTAAAGGAATCGACCCCGGTTGCGAAGCCGCCCGAGGAGCGGTACCGGGGTACCGTGACGAGGGCAATGACGCAAACGGGCCCTCATCCCGGCTCTGCGGCGGTGAATAGAATGCGGGACGAAACCTCCTACCGCACCATCGCCCCCTACTACGATTGGATCATGGCCCATGTCGATTACGACATGTGGGGCCGTTACCTTTCGCGGGCCTGGAAAAAGCTGGGCCTGGAACCCGCGAGCATACTCGAGCTGGGCGCGGGCACCTGCCCATTCGCCCGCCGCGACATCTTCCCGCCCTCGGCCCGGGTGATCTATTCCGACCTCTCCCCTTTCATGCTGTCGCGCGCCCCGACGCTGTCCCCCGATGCGCGCGTTGCGGCAAACGCCTTGGCGTTGCCCTTCAAGGGCCCCTTCGACTTGTGCCTGATGATCTACGACGCCCTCAATTACCTGATGGACGAAGAGGACGTGGCGCGCTGCCTGCGGGAGATCAAGCGGGTATTGGCGCCGGGGGGCCTGTTCCTGTTCGACGTGACCACGGAAGCCAATTCCAGGAAGCATTTCCATCAGGCGGTCGATTACGGCGAACTGGAAGGCTGCACCTATTTCCGCGAAAGCCATTTCGATCGCGAAGCCCGCGTGCAGGGGAATGACTTCATTTTCTTCGTGGAAGGCCCGGAAGGCGTGTTCCGAAAGCACAAGGAAAGCCATCAGCAGCGCATCTATAAGATCGATGCCATCAAAACCATGGCCCGCAAGGCGGGATTCAAGGTGGAAGGCGTCTTTGAAGGCTTCACCTTCCGGCCCGGCAAGGAAACCTCGGAGCGCGTGCATTTCGCACTGAGGAAGCCCGCGAAGTGAGCATCATCTCCTTCATCCACGTCTCGAAGAAATACGAGAAGGATTGGAAGGCCCTGCAGGACGTGCATTTCCGCATGGACCGCGGCGAGTTCGTGTTCCTGACCGGCCCCAGCGGCGCAGGCAAGACCACCATCCTGAAACTGATTTACATGGACGAGAAGCCGGACATCGGCGAGGTGCTCATCTCCTTCAACAAGGATCTGGCCTACCGTTCCACGGAAACCTCGATGTCCAAGATCCAGTTGTTGCGCCGTCGCCTGGGGATCGTGTTCCAGGATTTCAAGCTGCTGCCCGACCGCAGCGTTTTCGAGAACGTAGCCTTCGCGTTACGGGTGGCGGGGGACTCCAACCAGCGCATCAAACATCGCGTGTTCGAGGTACTCACCTTGACGGGCATTTCCCACAAGGCCAAGAACCTGCCGCACCAGCTTTCCGGCGGCGAGCAGCAACGCGTGGCCATCGCCCGCGCCATGGCCAACGAGCCCTATATCATATTGGCGGATGAGCCTACGGGTAACCTCGATCCGCAAACTTCCCACGAAATCGTCAAAATCTTCCAAAACATCAATGCCTCGGGGACGGCGGTATTGATGGCGACCCATGACTACGGGCTGATCAACAGCCTGCCCTACCGCCGGTTGATGCTGAACCGCGGCATGTTGGTCAACCGCGACTTCATTTAATTCGTTCGGGCCCCTGGGGACGATTTATCCCGGCCGCGCGGTGATTTACCCGATAAAGTTCTTCTCAAATCCCCCTGTCCTCCCTATAGAATATCCACAGCAAAAGGAACGTGGTAATGGACAATCCCTTCTCGGCCGATAACAGCAATCCCTTCCTGACGCCTTACCAGGCAGCCGGTGCAACGCCCGCCGCGTCGGGTATCAAGCCCTTTAACGCCGTTGATCTGGCCCCGCCCGCGGGGATGAACGGTAATCGCATGTCCGCGCCTCCGCCTTTGGCGCCGACGGCCAGTCCCTTCGCCGGGGCCGATTTGGGCAATGCCTTTCTCTCCCGCGAAACCCCGTTGCAGGCCGCGCCCTACGGAGCCACCGCCGCTACCGCCGCGCCGGCTACCCTGGCCCATGCCTTCGCGCCGGCCATGCCCGCCAACGCGGCTCCGGTGGTCAATCCGTTCACGAGCAAACCGGTCGCCGCGCCCTCAGCGCCTCCCGATTTCACTCCCGTACCCGAACGCGCGGTCGCATGGGAAGAACGTCCGGCCGTGCCGGCTCCGGTGGCCGCGCCCGTGGCCGCTCCGGTGCGCATGCCCGCTCCTGTCGCAGCTGCCGCGCCCATGAAGCACGATGCCCCTGAATCCCATGCGGCCAAGCCGGGATTTCTGCTTACCACCGGCCATAACCTGGAAGGCCATCGCATCGGCGCCTATCTCGGCGTGGTCTCGGTGGAGATCGTTATCCCCAAGGATATCTTGTTCCGCAATCCAGCCCCCTACGGAGAGCTGCACCGCATCAAGGCGGCGGAAGATCAATTGCAGAAGGTAAAGCAGAAGGCTTTCGAGGAGCTGGGCGATCGCGCCCGCGCCTTGGGCGCGGATGGGATTGTCGGGGCTACTTTGCAGTTCTCCCAATTTGATGCAGTGGTGTTCCTGTGTGCCGCCGTAGGTACGGCGGTGCGGATCGGGTAATCGATTGCAGCCTGGGCACCCAGCCCAGGCGCGCGACTGATCGCATCCCCCGGCAATCGGGGTTGGGCGCGGAAATTTGTAAATTCCCAGGGATATGGACTCCCTGACTTTGCCTCCGGCCCGCGTTGCGCGCGGGGTGGTGCGGCCCCCCGGTTCCAAGAGCATCAGCAATCGGGTATTGCCATTGGCGGCCATGGCTTCCGGCGTCACGCGGCTTAGCAATCTTCCCGACGGCGAGGATGTGGAATTGATGCGGGATGCCCTGCGGCAGCTGGGCATAAGCATGCGGGATGAAGGTGATGGCCTTGAGGTGCAGGGAACGGGCGGGGCCTTCGCGGCCGAGGAGCCTTTGGCCTTGTTCCTGGGGAATTCCGGGACCGCCACGCGTATTCTGACCGCCCTTTTGGCTGCGGGAAAAGGCGAGTTCACGGTGGACGGGGTGCCGCGCATGCGCGAGCGGCCCATCAAGCATCTCGTCGACGCGCTTCTGCCCATCGCCGGTAACACCCAGATTACCTATGGGGCCAATCCCGGATTCCCGCCCTTACGCATCTACGCCCAGGGATTGGAAGGCGGCGTGACCCGTATCCAGGGCGACGTCTCCAGCCAATTCCTTACCGGACTTCTGCTCGCTTTGCCCCTGTGCCAGGGAGCGGTCGAGGTCGAGGTGGAGGGGACCCTGGTTTCCGCGCCGTATGTCGAATTGACTTTGCGTATCATGCGGGCTTTCGGGGTCAGCGTAGCCAATGACGGCTTCAAGCGCCTCAGCCTCGCCGGACCGCAAAGCTACGTTTCGCCGGGTAGCTACGCCATCGAGCCGGACGCGTCTTCGGCATCGTACTTCCTGGCCGCGGGCGCCATCGCCGGGGGACCGGTAGAAGTACGCGACATCGGCAGCGGGAGCCTGCAGGGTGAAGCCCGATTCGCCACCGTCTTGGAACGGATG
>JAHFCH010000086.1 GCA_023249635.1 Fibrobacterota bacterium | reverse complement strand
CCGGTACCTTGATCAATTGCTCCTGCGCCACCGTGATCAGCACGTAGTGGAACTTGATATCGCATTTCAGGATTTCGATGTACTCGATGAGCCCGCGGTTGCTGATTTCCAGCTCGCCGTCCAGGCTGTAAGCGCGCGGGTCGGTCTCCCCGTACTCGGTGATCTTGGAGAAGTCGACGTGCCCGATCAGCTCCGAGATATCCTGGTTCTTGGGATCGCTGGGCTGGAAGGTGCCGATGCCGCGGCGGGCGCGCTCCGAGAGCGTGGTCTGTTTCACCTTCACCTTTTCCCACAGCACATTGCCCTTGTCGTCCTTCAACTCGGGATTGTTCAGCAAGCGATGCCGGCAGATGGGGCACAAATCGCCTTCGATCTTCACGCCGCCGAGCACTTCCTCCCACTTCGAGCGATCATGGCGCGGCACCAGGTGGAGGGGATCCTCCGACATGGGGCAGCCTTCGATGGCGTAGATGGGCATGTTCGCGGAATACTCCTCGAGGCGCTTCTTCAATAGGCTCGATATGGAGGACTTGCCCGAGGATACGGGACCGACGAGCATCAGGATGCGTTTGCCAGTTTCGGTACGTCGCGCGCCGGCATGCAGGAATTTCACGATGTCGTGGATGGATTCATCCACGCCGAAGATATGATCCTCGAAGAAATTGTAATGCACCAGGTCTTCATACCCGGGAAGCAAAACCTTTTCATCGGTGGGGGTCGTGCCCTGGCCGATGATCATGTTGTATAAGCGGCTGGGAGCCGACATGGCGATGGCTGGATTCGCCTTCACCAGCTCCATGTATTCGAGGCAAGAGCCGGACCACGAAGTCGCGTTCTTCTTGGCGCGGTTCTCGTTGATAATCGACTGGAAATCATTATTATCGCTGGCCATGGGTGGGTTCCCCTTCCCCTATATATTACGTTTTCCGCCCTCAAAAAACATCAATTATTCCGACACCTGAGCGCCCATTTCGCATGCGCGCGCAAGACCATGATTTACCGTCGTTAGCGAGGTATACGCTGCCGGTGTATCCATCGGCTTGACAAGGGTTTGACTCGACTTCCGCATTCGCGGCATGACGGACCGCCTTGAAGGGAGGGCCGCGCCTTGGCCGTATCCCCTGCACGTTAAGTGTATCCCAAGGGAAACTCCCAAGCCAAGCCAAATCCGGCCCTCATTTCCCCAAAAACAACGGCCCATTTATAGATTTCCCCTCCTTAACAGCACCGATCCACATTCCCGGGACCTTTATCATGGCCAAGATCAATTCCAACTACCAGAAGCTGCAAGCCGGATACCTGTTCCCGGAAATCGGGAAGCGCGTACGCGCCTATGTAGCCGAACATCCGGATAAGAAGGTCATACGACTGGGAATCGGCGACGTGGTGCTGCCCTTGCCTGCGCCCATTCTCGACGCCATGCGCGCCGCGGTCGAAGAGATGGGCAAAGTGGAAACCTTCAAGGGATACGGCCCGGAACAAGGCTACGATTTCCTGCTCAACCCCATCTCGGCGCATTTCAAATCGCAGGGCGCCGAAGTGGCCCCGGACGAGATCTTCGTTTCCGACGGATCGAAGTGCGATACGGCCAACATCCAGGAAATCTTCGATGTCGACAACGTTATCGCCGTAACCGATCCCGTCTATCCGGTTTACGTGGATACCAACGTGATGGCGGGACGTACGACCGAGGCCGCCGGCGGCCGCTACGGCAAGTTGGTGTACATGCCCACCACCGCCGAGAACGGATTCGACCCCGAGCTGCCCAAGGTAAAGACGGACATCATCTACCTGTGCTCCCCGAACAATCCCACCGGCGCCGTCATGTCCCGCGCATCCCTGGAGAAGTGGGTCAAGTACGCCAAGGCCAACGAGGCCATCATCCTTTTCGACGCCGCTTACGAAGCGTTCATCACCGAGCCCGGCCTGGTGCGTTCCATCTATGAAATCCCGGGCGCGCGTGAAGTAGCCATCGAATTCCGCAGCCTGTCCAAGACCGCCGGGTTCACCGGCACGCGCTGCGCGTATACCGTGGTGCCTAAGGATTTGAAGGCGCGCAATGCCGCGGGCGATTTCGCTTCCGTACATGCCTTGTGGAACCGGCGGCAAACGACCAAGTTCAATGGCGTAAGCTATCCCATCCAAAAGGCCGCGGCCGCCATTTTCACCCCCGAAGGCGCGAAAGCCGTTAAAGCCAACGTGGACTACTATATGGAAAACGCCCGCATCATCCGTGAAGGCCTCAAGAGCGCCGATTACACGGTATACGGCGGGGTGAATGCGCCCTATATCTGGCTCAAAACCCCGCAAGGAATGTCTTCCTGGGACTTCTTCGATAATTTACTTTCGCAGGTGCAGGTGGTCGGCACGCCCGGTTCCGGATTCGGCAGCTGCGGCGAAGGATACTTCCGCCTCAGCGCGTTCGGTATCCGTGAAAACGTGATAGAGGCGGTGGAGCGGATCCGCACGCGCCTTAAATGAACCCCATCATCGGCAGAACCCACGAAAGGGGCGACGGCATGGTTAAGCGAATTTTTACGGTATCCTTCCTCTTGGCGATTTTTTGCGGCGCCGCGTCCGCAGGCGGGCGCAATTTCGGGGTGGGAATCATCCTGGGGGAACCCACGGCACTGAGCGCTAAGTATTGGACCAGTTCGACCACGGCATTCGACTTCGGCATCGGCTGGGGCGCGGGCCGCGGCTGGAACCGCTACGGAGTGGGATATACCGATGATCGGTGCTACGACAACGGCTACTACAATTCCCATCCCGGATATTGCGATGCCCGCTCCTACGACAACGGCGGCTCGGGCTACGGGTATAGCGGCCTGCATCTCCATGCCGATTACCTCTACCACAATTTCAATCTCTTCCACGCCCGCGATAAGGTGCCTCTCTATTATGGGCCCGGAATCTCCTTTAATACTTGGCAACGGTACGACCCGAACTTTGGGATCCGCGGGGTGATAGGCGTGGCCTGGATGCCGAATAATGCGCCCATCGACATCTTCTTCGAGTTGGCTCCCGTCCTGGAATTGTTCCCGGGCATCTATCCGGACGTCAACGCCGGATTAGGGGCGCGCTTCTACTTCTGACCGCGCCCCGCGGTGCCTATTCGATGGACAGGTCCTTGCCATGGACCTTTTCCATGTCTACGAGCTTTTTTTCGACAAGGAATTCGGCCCAGGCCCAATCCATCGGTTCGTCGATCTCGAGGGCACATTGGTCAGGAACCAGGTACGGCATGGTCAGGTCGGTGTAAAAGCCTTGGTTCCTGCGGAAGCTTTCCCACTTGGCGATATAGAATCCGCCGCTGGGCGTCACCTCCACCGCTTCGTCCTGGCGACGGGTAATCGCGGTATGCCGGATCCGCTCCGCCAGGATATCCAGGTAAGGTCCCATAGCCTGCACTTCGTGGGTTGAAGGTCTGACATGGCGCACCGCAACGATGTTCTCCGCCCCAGGGCTATCAAGAAGCTTCGCGGCCGCAGCGCGCAGTTGTCCCGCGTAAATGAAGGGCGAGGTGGGCTCGAGCACGCATACGGCGGCATACCGCTTTCCCGCCCTTTCCGCCCAATCCATGGCATGCAGAACTACATCGCTGGATTTGGCTGTATCGCCCGATAGTTCCGGCGGCCGCAGGAATGGCACGCTGGCCCCATGGGCCTTGGCTATGTCCGCATAGTCGCGGCTATCCGTGGAAATCCAGATATCGCCCGGCTCAGCGATGGCCGCGGCCGAAAGTAAGCGATGGGCCAAGAGCGGTAGGCCGCCCAAAAGCTTGATGTTCTTGTGGGGAATGCTTTTCGAGCCCGATCGCGCCGTCACCAGCCAAAGGATTGGAAGCGGGTTCGCCATGGCCTACCGCGCGATCCGTTTGGCCAGTTCCCGGGAGTCGGAAAACTTCATGGTCTCAGCGCGGTCGACTGCGGGCAATGCATCCAAAAGGCTCAGGTCCGTCACGCTGTTATCCCGCACCGATCCGATGATTCCCTCCGTGCCCTCCGAAAACTCAGCGCCGATCCAAGTCGCCAGATCGCCGATGGCTGCCTTCGGTTCCCTAATCAGGCGATCGTAGGAAAACACGTAAAGCCCTCCCACCCCGTCCAGGGAGGAATACATTTCGCGGTAATAGAGTGCCGCGCGCTCCAGCTCGGTCATGCCGACCCAGCGGGGGCGTGCGGCGGAGGATAGCCAATGGGGATGCAGGTACCCATTCTCAAAGGTCCCGTTCCAGACCAGGCCGACGGATTTCAGGGTCGCGTCGGAAAACCATTCCTTCTTGAGTAGGGACGAGAGGCAGCCTGGGGCTTCGCGGTGGGTCACGACGAAACGCATGCCCGGGTATAAGGCCTTGAGCTTCCGCACGAATGGGACCACGTCGGTAAGCTTGAAGGCGAGCACGGCCCGGCGCGCCTTCTCCATGGCCTTCAGCTTGCCCATGGAAACGTTGATACGCTCATTGATCTCGGTTTCGGACTTTACCTTGAGGATACTGCTCTCGTCCGACTTGTTGAAATTCCAGCTTCGGCCCGTGACGAGGCCCATGAACACATCTTCGTAGAGATAGGTCTCGAACAAGAGACGGAAATCATCCGTGGCCAGCCTGGCGACCATGGGGATTAGGGAATGCAGAAAGGCGGGTTCGTAAGCGTACTCAATACCGCGGAAGGATTGCACGATTCGCCCGCTCAGGGTCGAGCCCGTGCGGCCTGGACCGATCACGAATATGCTGTGGTTAACGGCGTCATACGCCTCCTTATGCACCGGATACGCGGCCATCGGCGCGCCCCCTTTCAGCGAATAGGAAATGCCAACTCATGAGCACGGGGCCGGATATCTGCAGGCGTTTCCCGGATTTGAGCTCAACGGTATAAGTCCCCATGCCCTTGTCGGCGGGCGGGGGAAGATCGATATCGATATCGAAGGGCCGATGCTCGAAATCCGTGAAACCCAGGGTATTGAGGAACCCAATCGTCGCTGGCAAGGAATAGATGTTGTAGAATGATTCCCGCGACTCGCGGCTTCCCGCTTTCGAGGCGTGATCCGTGACTTCGATCTTGGCGCTCACCGGTCCCGCATAGAAAAGGGAGGATACGGCGATCCATCGGCAGCCCGTGTCCGCGAAACTCGCTAGCGGCGCTTCCGCCTCGGGCAACCAGGATAAGGTCTGGGTACAAATGACCCCGTCGACTTTGCCGCGATGGGCCTCTAGCCCATACAGATCACCCAATGCCAGAGAAAGATTCCCGACTCCGGTACCCGCCAAGATGGCGTTGCCTTCAGCGACGAGTTGCGGATTGTTATCGAGCCCCAGGACCCGCACGGCGGGGAAGGTTTTCGCGAAATGATTGGAAAACTCCCCCATTCCGCAACCCAGGTCCAGTATTTCGGTTCCCGGCCTGACGCAATCCAATTCGGCGAGCCAATCGGTAAAGGCCAACGTGCTTCGGTACGGCCTCAGGAATTGCGACCGGAAATAGTCCAATTCCTTCTCCGTGAATTGGCTCCAACTTTGTTTTTCCGCCCTTGTTTCATCCGCCATTTCGAGCGCCGGCCCCCGTATTTCCCCAGCTTATCTTTCCGCGATGGTTCTTGTCCGCTGCCACGGCAGACGAGGCAATCTCCAATATCTTGTAACCCATGAGGAATTAGCATACGATATCGGGGGAGGCCCTGTCAAACCGCACCGGGTC
The DNA here is from genome assembly GCA_023249635.1 of Fibrobacterota bacterium. Lineage (GTDB taxonomy): Bacteria > Fibrobacterota > Fibrobacteria > UBA11236 > UBA11236 > Chersky-265. The sequence goes on along the minus strand of JAHFCH010000086.1, from coordinate 19,718 downwards.
GTTCCGCGAGGCATTAAAGTTAAGGAACCCCCATGAATAATCCTCCGCTCAGGGTGTCGAAAGGCGCCCAACTTTGGAACAAGGCCAAGAAAATCATCCCTGGCGGCAACCAGTTACTGTCCAAGCGAAGCGAGCGCTTCGTTCCCGACATCTGGCCGGCCTACTACAGCAGGGCCAAGGGCTGCGAGATCTGGGGCGTCGAGGGCGAGCATTATTTTGATTTCGCCGGTATGGGCGTGGGCTCATGCATCCTGGGATATGCGAATGACGAGGTGGACGCCGCCGTGATGGATGCCATCCGTAACGGATCGATGTCGACCTTGAACAGTCCGGAAGAAATCGAGCTGGCGGAAAGGTTGTTGGCCTTGAATCCTTGGTCGGGCATGGTCCGCTTCAGCCGGGCCGGAGGCGAAGCCTGCGCCATCGCAGTGCGCATCGCTCGGGCGGCCGCAGGCCGGAACAAGGTGGCCTTCTGCGGTTACCATGGCTGGCATGATTGGTACATCTCCTCCAACCTTTCCGACGGGGCCAACCTGGACGATCAATTGCTGCCTGGCCTCTCTTCCCGGGGCATCGCCCGCGGTCTGAAGGGTTCCGCCCTGCCCTTCCGCTACAACCAATTGAACGAACTTGAGAAGATAATCGCCGAGAATCCGGGGGAGATTGGCGTCATCATCATGGAACCGGCGCGTGATCACATGCCCGAACCCGGCTTCCTGGAAGGCATCCGCAAGCTTGCCGACAAAATCGGAGCGGTGCTCATTTTCGACGAGGTCACCTCCGGTTTCGTCTTGAACCTCGGAGGGGTGCATGCCACCCTCGGCGTACTCCCGGACATCGCGGTTTACGGAAAGGCCCTGGGCAACGGGTACCCCATCACAGCCGTTGTGGGCACGGCCTCCGTCATGGACCATGCCCAGGAAACCTTCATCAGTTCCACCTTCTGGACCGAAAGGATAGGCTTCACCGCGGCCCTCAAGGCCATCGAGGTGATGGAAAAAACCAAGGCTCAGGAAAAGATGATCGTGCAAGGCCGGAAAATCGCGGAAATCTGGCGCAAGGCCGCAGCGGCCAACGGGCTCAAGATCCACACCGAAGGATTGGATCCGCACGTCCACCTGGTGATTGAAAACGACCCCAACCTGGAAATCCATACCCTGCTTACCCAGGAAATGCTACGACTGGGATACTTATACAGTCCCTCGATGCGTTGCAACCTGGCCTATACCGACGACATCCTCGCGGGTTTCGCCGAAGCCACCGACAAGAGCTTCTCGGTGGTGGGCGCGGCGGTCAAGGCCGGGAACGTACGCTCCCTGCTGCAATCCTCCATGCCCGCCAGCACGGGCTTCAAGCGCCTCACCTGAGGGCCCCGGCGCGTCGGGTTCACGTTGATTTCACTTCCCCCAATTGGGGATAATCCGGACGTTGGCGCGCGCAGTGCGACAATCGGGAGGCCCATATGCTCATCACGCTGGACAAATGCCAACTGTGCGGATCCAAGGACTTCCTGGGACTAAACGGTATCGTGCTCAAACCGGATAAGCGCAAGGCCAACCTAAATCTCCGCGATGAGGACACAGGTTGGTACATGTGTCAGGCATGCTCCTTCATTTTCCAGAATCCCCGCCTGAGCCGCGCATACATTGAGGAATATTACGCCCGCTCGGATTACCACGAAGGTCGGGAGATTTCCGAAGGCCAGATCGGCCATACCCTGATACAATTGGCGCGGCTGGAACTTTTCCTGGCCATGAACGGCATCAACATCGGCGCCACCCGAGGCGCCACCTGCCTCGACTACGGCTGTGGAATCGGCGCGGCCCTGAATTTCATGGCCGAGCGCGGGAATGAGGTATGGGGCGTGGAACTGGATCGGCACGAGGTCGAGTTCGGTCGCAAGCATTACAAAATCAAATTCGCATCAACCCCGGATGAGATCCCCAAGGAGACCCGCTTCGACTTCATCTTCACGCATCATTGCCTGGAACACGTATTCGATCCCAACGACTTCTTCGCTTACGCAGCCAGGGCCTTAAAGCCGGGCGGCATTCTCATGGCCACGGTCCCCTCCTGGCGGTATTCGAATACCATGAATTTCATCAATGGGTTCGACATCTCCGACAACAGCATGTTCGACCATGTTTCCCTCTCGGGATTCATGAACAAGCACGGCCTTTTCCAATTCTCGCACATGTACCAGAACAACGACGATTGGGAACTGGTGACCCTGGCCCGCAAGTCACCACGCAAGAATTACTATGGAATCAACCACCAGGAAACCCTGGCAGAGCTGTATAGCAACGTCTCCAAACGGCATAGTGAACGGTTGGGCGAGCCCGGGGTTCCCGCCCGGGATTCTTTCATCGTGAGGATGTAAGGAGGGACTCGGGCCCTGAACACCCTGAATGTCCTAAAGGCCCGCGAAAAAACCCGCGTCGTCAGGATACTTCTTGAGGTAGAAATTAATGATGGCCGCTGCCTGATTGGTCTCGCCCAAGGCCTTGAACATGATTACCGCGTTGGCAACCAAGTCCCGGGAATATGGATCCGCCTTCAACCCAGCCACGAGCTGCTGCAAGGCCTGGCCTTTGTCGCCGGAGTTCCAATACAGCACGGATAGGTTGTTGAAAGCTTTGGCAAAACTTGGCCAAATCCTGACTACCCTTTGGAACATCAACTTGCCCGCCTCATTGTTCCCGGAGAGGCATTCCAGGTGGCCGAGCAGGTTAAGTAGTTCCGCGGATTGATGCCCCCGTGATACGGCGCCTGCTGCGAGCTCTCGGGCCTCGGCGATTTTACCCTCGTCCTTGAGGCGGGTGGCGTTCGCGAACGCCTGGTCTGCCGAACCGGATCCTTCCGCGCGGAATTGGGCCCTGAGGTCGGCTTCGTCTCTGAGGATCTTCGCCTCCGGCGGTAACGGTACGGTTACGTGCCAGGCGGTATCGCAGGCGAGTACGCCCAGGCGGGCACCCATCTTGGAATAGCGCGCATAGGATTTATCCGCTTCCAGGAAATGCAAGGCCCCGCCGCGCATGAGCAATATGGCCGTACCCGGTTCCACTTCCCGCACCCCGAGCTTCGCCAAGAAGGCCTGGGGAGAATCGTCGCTTTCGGCCAGCACCAGGCGGAATTCGGGGCTTTTCTCTTCGCCCGTGAAAAGGAAACGCAATCCCCGGCGCAATTGCGCGCGCGTGGCTACGCGTTCGGCGGAAAGGGCGCCTGGCCATTGCACGGCTTCAAGGCGCCCGCGGTTGACGTCGAGCATGTCCATGCCGTTCACGATCACGTTTTCCACATCGCCGGAGGCGGCGGGGAGGAAGAATTTCGGCAGGCCGTGGAAGTCGCTGGTAGGGATGATGTCGCTGAGATCGACCGTATGCCCCAGGTACTGGACCATGTGCCAACGGAAAGCGTGAAGCACCGTATCGAGGCTGGGCGGCTGACCGACCATCTCCTTGATTTTCGCGAAATAGTCTTTCTGAGTCGGGGCCCAAACATGGAAATCATCGTTGGGACGCGGCGCTAATGCGTAAGTGCTGGCCAATACCGGAACGCCCAAGCGGCCGACTTCCAGCCCCAGGGTGGTCCAGGCGGTGAGTACGAGATCGGCGATCTCCGCCAGGTCGTAGCTGGATACCTCCATGCCGGGCCATATGAAAGTGGCGTTCACCAGCGGACGGTCGAAAGCCTCCTTTAGCATGAGTAGATGCTGGGAAATCCGGCTTTCCCGCTTGTTCGCGCCTTCGCGGGGGTGGACCCGCACTACCAAGTGATATTCGTCGCTCTTACCTACGAATTCAAGTACCGATTTGAGCCATTCGATCTGGTTGGGCCATGGCTGTGTCACGCTCACAAAGCGCTGGTTCAATGCGTCGACGACGGAATCCACCGCCAGCCGCTCATCCAGGCTGCTGGTATAGGCCACCAGTAATTTCTTGTCCCTGGGCAGGCCAAGTTCCGCGAATAGGTCCTTGCCGTCGAATGTCTTCTTGGGGGAATAGACGCGCGCCGAGATGGATCCCAGGCGGGCCAGCAAATCGTCCATCGGCTCGGGTACCTTCTCCGGAGGCAAGCATAGGTCCCGCCATTCACCCCACTTCGTCATGGTCTTCTGCTCGTCGCCCGACCCGGCCTTGTGCATGAGGTACACGCGCCGCCGATCGCTACCGAGCTGGCCTGTGAATCCCACGTGGATGGAAGGGATACCGTGCTTGCGTCCCGCCAGTCGAGCGGCGAGGAGCAAGCCATAGTCCTCGTGGTGAACGATGCCGCGAATGGGGAATTTCCCCATGATCTCAAGGGTGAGGAGATAGGAGAGCAGCGCGTTGGTGATGTACTTGCACCAAATGGCGCGCATTTCCTCGGAGAGTCCGGCGAAATCGGATACCTTGGTCGCCAACACGAGATCGATGACGGTCAGCGTCCCGAAGGGCAACCCATCGAAAGTGAATTCGCGCAAATCCCCGGGCATATCCTCCATGGCCGAATTGATTCGTTCGATTATTTCCACGCTCAGGAAATCCTTCATATCGATGGATTCGAGCGCGTACGCGCCCAGGATGGTCTCCGATGCCTGGAGGCATTGTCCGCATACCTTTTGCTGGTTCTCCTTGGTATTGTCGTGGGGCAATAGGTACATGTCCATGACCGGGCAATGCGGATACATGCTATGGCATCGCACGAACAGGACTTTGTTCCCCTTTTCGACCAGTATCCTGGCTAAAAGCGCCTGCATGGTAAAGTGCGGAACCACGCCGGCTTCCGGCGTGAAGAAGAGGTAATACCCATCGCTCATGATGCCTGGATCTTACGATACCCGAACCCAAGAAATCCAACTTCGCCGCCAAAACCCCCAGGCTCTCCACCCTCTAAACCCGGATCCTCCCCGGCGAAGGGTTCGGTTCTTTGAGCTCCGCTCCCCGAGCCGGTCATGATGCGGGATTGGCGGACCTTCGCTAAAGTATGGCCACGAGGAATCCGATGAAGCTTACACAGGTACCCGTTTTACAGGAATTCCCATGATTTGGAAAAATACGAGCTTGTTCCCCAATCCGACGCCTATCATAGAGGCGGAGGCGGAAAAGTCATTGGAATTAAACCTAAATAGCGATTTGGAAAACCTGGTCTCGACCAAGGATGTGACCATCAAAGCTGGGTGGGAGAAGATCAATCTCAACAGCCACCAGATCCTGTTCATCGTGGATGCCGCCGGCAAAGTACTCGGATCCGTTTCCGACGGCGACGTGCGCCGCTGGGTGCTCGCAGACCGCAGCCTCCATGAGCCGCTCGCCAAGGTAATGAACCGTGAACCCATAGTCTGTACCGAAGCCGACAGCGTCGAGAAAATCAAGCTGACCATGCTGCGCCGTCGCGTACATTGCGTACCCGTGGTCGACCGGGCAGGCATGCTAAAGCAGGTGGTGACCTGGGAAGAGGTGATCCTGAACGCCACCGCCAAGCCCAACAAGAAAGCGTCCACCGCCAAGGGTACACCCACCGTAATCATCGCCGGCGGCTTCGGCACGCGCCTGGCACCATTCACCAAGGTCTTGCCCAAACCCCTCATCCCCATCGGGGACAAGCCTATCCTAGAGCATATCATGGATCGCTTCCAGGGCTTTGGAATGGATGATTTCTTCCTCTCCGTGAACTACAAAGCCAATATGATCAAGGCGTATTTCAGCGAAGCGGGCATGACCCAGAATATCCAATACGTTCATGAGGACAAACCCCTGGGCACTGCGGGATCCCTTTCCATGCTCAAGGGCAAGTTGCTGCGTGATTTCTTCGTGTCGAACTGCGATATCCTCGTGGACGCCGACTACGGCGACATGCTGGAATTCCACCAGCACAACGAGAACGCCATTACCATGGTCTGCTCCATGAAGCATTCCCGCATCCCTTACGGCGTTGTGGAGATCAATAAGGGCGGCACCCTCAAGAGCCTGCACGAAAAGCCGGAGTACGACCACCTGGTCAACACGGGCATGTATATCGTGAACCCGGCCATGCTGGCCCTGATCCCCGACGGGAAGTTCTTCCACTTTACCGATCTCATTGAAAAGGCCAAGGACCTCGGCCATAAGATCGGCGTATACCCAATCACCGAAGGCGCATGGGTGGACATCGGCCAGTTGGAAGATTACCAGGCCGCGCTCAGCAAGCTCACAGCCTAATCCCGTCCTACTCCCTCCCTTTTCCAAATTCGTGCGTAGAGTCTTACGGCTTGACTCTCTTACCTGATTTTTGCGAAAATCAGGGGATTTCCTGATGCAAGACATATTCGATTTAACCGGAAAAATAGCCGTGGTCACCGGCGGAGCCGGCCTCATCGGCCGGCAGGCGGTGAGCGCCCTGCGCGCCCACGGTGCCAAGGTATACATCGCAGAGCTGGATCTGGACCGGGCCCGCGCCGTCATCGAGTCGCCGGGCTTCTCCGGGGTCGAGAGCGTTTCCCTGGACATCACCTCGGAGGAATCCATCGCCGTGATGGCTCGCGAGGTAATCGCCCGCGAAGGCCGCATCGACATACTCATGAACAACGCCTATCCCCGCACGCCGGATTGGGGGGCGTTGTTCGAGGACATAAAACCCGAATCCTGGCGCGCAAACGTGGACATGCACATGAACGGTTATTTCCTGTGCTGCCAGATCGTAGGCGAGGAGATGCGTAAACGCAAGCGCGGATGCATCATCAACATGGGGTCCATCTACGGCATCGTCGGGCCGGATTTCTCATTGTACAAGGGAACTACGCTGACCAATGCAGCCGCGTATTCCGCCATCAAGGGCGGCATCATCAATTTCACCCGCTACCTAGCTTCGTATTACGGCCCTCACGGCGTGCGCGTGAATTGCCTCAGTCCCGGGGGCATCCAGGACGGGCAATCGGAAGCCTTTCTCAAGAATTACGCGGAACGTTGCCCCATGGGTCGGATGGGAAACGCTGGGGAATTGGCCGGCAGCATCGTGTTCCTGGCCTCGGACGCGGCCAGTTACATCACGGGGCATAATCTCGTCGTTGATGGCGGTTGGACCGCCATCTAGGACGGCGGAGAATCCGAGGCCTTTCGTGCTGAAGAAAATCGCCGTCTTCACATCTACCCGATCAGAATACGGGTTGTTGCTTCCATTGTTGCGCCGCCTTTCGGCCGATTCCCGTTTCGATCTCGACTTGCTGGTGGGAGGTTCCCACCTGCTGGCGACTTACGGACAGACGATCGACCGTATCAAAGAGGACGGCTTCGTCATCGGCGCGCTGATGCCGTTCCTTTCCGAACGACCCGGCCCGCATGCCGAGGCTACGGCCTTGTCGACCTTGTCGGGCCTTCTGGGAGAACATTTGTACCGGTCCCAACCCGACCTGCTAATCCTTCTGGGCGATCGTTACGAACTGCTCGCCGTGGCCTCCGTGGCCCTGGTGGGTGGAATTCCCGTCGCGCATATCTCCGGGGGCGACGTCACCGAAGGGTCCATTGACAACCAGGTCCGGCATGCCCTGACCAAGTTGTCCCATCTGCATTTCCCGGCCACAGAAGCCTATAAGCGCAACCTGATAGCGATGGGCGAAGAGGAATGGCGCATCTGCGTTTCCGGGGAACCCGGCCTGGATGAAATCCTGACCATTGACCTGATGACGAAGGCCGAAGTCTTCGCCGAATTGGCTGTCCCAATCGACCGCGAGATCGCCATTGCCACCTTTCATCCGGAAACGATCGGGAACGCCATCTCTCCGGACTTCATTAGCACTCTCATCGATCGCCTGCTGACAAGGACGCCCTACCACCTGCTTTTCACGGGCGCGAATTTCGATCCCGGCGGCGACGCGATCAACGCCGCCCTGGAGAATGCCTCACGTAACCCACGAGTTACTTTCGTACCCAGCCTGGGGCAAAAACGCTATTATTCCGCAATCAAGTACGCAGCCATCATGATCGGCAATTCCTCCAGCGGCCTCACGGAAGCGCACTCCTTCGGGTTGCCGGTGCTGAATGTGGGCAACCGGCAGTTGGGCCGACTGGCCAACGCCAACGTCATCCACGTTCCCCTCGACGCCGACGCCGTAGTCAAAGCCATCCCCGCCGCGCTTTCGCCCGCATTCAGGACGGCCTTCAGCTCCACCGGCAACATCTACGGCGATGGTAAGGCGGTGGACCGGATACTGGCGTTCCTCACCCAGAGTACGCCGGAACGGTTGCTGATGAAGCGCTCCGTCTTTCCGACATGAATCCTGCCGGCTATATCGGCGGGGAATTCTGCGGGGCGGACAACGCGCCGTTCCTCTCCGATTGCGGGGATTGGGCGCGATTCTTCCCTGAACGGATCGGTAAAGCCGAGCGCGCCCTGTACGAAACCGGATCCGATGCCCTCGCCGCCATCCTGCGGATCCGTGCACCGCGCCGAATCTGGGTGCCGGATAACTTCTGCATGGACAGCCTGCATCGGGCTCGCGCCAAGCTAACTGTAGATCTCGAAATAGGGTCGTATCCCGGTTTCCTCCCCCTGGACGGACTCGCCGCGGAAGGCGACGCCATCCTTTTCCTCCATTTCAACGCGCCCGATCCTGACACCGCTGGGAACGCCTTGAACGTTGCAAAGCGGGCCGGCGCGTTCCTCATCGAGGACCATGCCCATACGCCCCTGGATATCGCGGCGCACCGCGGCGATTACGCGTTCACCAGCCTGCGGAAATTCGCCTGCCTGGATGTGGCCGTAGCCTACGGCGGAGGATTGCCGCAACCGGATGCGGGAAACGAGTCTGAATACCATATGCTTAAGCACGCGGCCTCGGTATGCAAAAGCGGCTTTTACGTCGACCCCGATCCCGAAGCGGAGAAGCGTTACCTGGCCCTGTACCGCGAAGCGGAAATTTCTCTGGCAAGGGGAACGCGCCTGGTAGCGGCCCACCCCGCGGAGATCGGGCTCTTGGGGCAGCTGGATTTCCAGGCGATGCGTGACGCCCGTCAGCGCAACTTCACTCGTCTTTCGAAGCGGTTCAGCTCCATTGGTGTCGCCCTCGTCGCTGGCGAGTATGCCTACGGCATGGCGCGTTTCGGGAACCGGGATTCCGTCCGGGGATATTTCTTCAGCCGGGGGATTTTTCCAGCCATCCATTGGGCCGATTCGGGGTCGGCAGCGGGCCGGGAATTGCTCAGCTTCCACATCGATCAGCGCTATTCTCCGGCCCACATGGATCGCATCGCCGACCTGATGGGAGATTACATCTCCACCGTCTCGTCTTCCCCATAGTCCCGACCGGCCAGCCGCCCCAATACCAAATCCCAATTGGCCGAGGAAATGCCCTTGCCCCCGGCGCGTTTGACGGTCAGATTTTCCTCGGTGAAAACGGTCCCCTTGGCGATGGGAACCTTGGCGACGACGGATTTCCGCACCGCGGCGACCACGTCCTTCTCCGCCGCCGTGGGCGCCTTCTCCCCATTCCCGAGGGCCGCTTCCACGTTGCGAATGGCGCGGACCAGGGCGGCCAGCTCCGCGGGATCGAGGCTGGCCTTATGATCGGGTCCGGGCATCGATTTGTCGAGGGTGAAATGCTTCTCGATGATGCGGGCTCCCATGGCCACGGCCGCCACGGAGATTTCGATCCCGTTCGTATGATCGGAATAGCCCACCACGCCGCCGAAAGCTTGTTTGAGGGAAAGCATGGCGCGAAGGTTGACGTCGACCATGGGGCATGGGTAAGCGGTGGTGCAATGCAGAATGGCGACCGATGTCGCCCCGGCATCCGTCAGCGTACGCACCGCGGTTTCCACCTGGGCCATGTCGGACATGCCCGTAGAGAGGATGACGTCCTTTCCCTTCGAGCCCACCCGTCGCAGGAAAGGGATATTCTCGACTTCACCGGACCCGACTTTGATCAGCTCCATTCCGATGGAGATAAGGAAATCGAGGCTGTCCTCTTCATCCGGAGTGGAAAGGAAGCGGATCCCCCTATCCGCACAATGAGCCTGGATCCGTCTGAAATCGGGATAGGACAGTTCCAAATCCTTGATCATCCGGTACTGCGATTTCCCCCCTCCGGTATTCAGCGTCTGGTACTCAGCCGAAATGGCGTTCCTGGTCAATAGCTTTTCCGTTTTGAAGGTTTGGAATTTGACCGCGTCCACGCCCGCCTTAAAAGCGGCGTCCACCAGCTTGAAAGCAAGGTCCGGATCCCCATTATGGTTGACCCCGGCTTCGGCGATAATAAAGACATTCTTTGCAGGATAAGCCAATTTCAGCCTCCTCAGAAACGGTAAAACAAGATCTTCGAACCTGACGCGGTAATTTTTTCGGGGAATCTTTCCGTCCAGATCGCTTTAAGCCGATCGTATTCCTTCTCAAGGAAAACGCGCCTCCCGATATGGAATTGGCGGAGATTCCCCGAAAAAGCCTTCTTGAATTTGAAAAGGGGATCGTCACTATCCGGAGTGGTCCCTCCCCCGAGATGGAAATTCTCAAGGCCCCTTGCCTTCAAGGCAACTATCGTCTGGTACAGCATCAGATTATTGGGGGCCAGCGCCTGGAATTCCCGCTTGCTGCCCGACAGGTGGTAATGCCCATGCTTGCCCCAGGTCATGATGACCGCCGAGGAGATGATTTCATCGCGATACCTGCAATGCACTAGAAACCCGTTGGCCCCCAGCGCTTCGGGAAGCATTCGGAAAAAGCGATCCGGGAACCGGTAGGACGCATCCGCTCCCAGCCGCAGCATGGTTTCCCCGTATAGGCGCTGGAAGTCGCCGAGGAAGTGGAATCCTTCATCGATATGGAAGGAAAGGCTTTCCCTTTCCGCCTTACGGATCATGTTCCGGTTCTTTTGGGAGACCTGGTTTTTCCAGATATCCGCATCGGTTAGGTCCACGTTGATCGTCTGCCGTTCAAGGGATACCCGGAAGCCAGGAGCCCAGCCATGGTTTCCCAGTAAAGGATGGAAGCGGAGGAATCCCGCCACGATGTTCCTTTCCCGGCAGCAATTCTCCAACGCCCGCATGGCTGAGGCGAGAAAACCCGGGTCGGTGCAATTGGTCCAGCATCCGCCGTATCCGTAGGCGGTTTCCATGTCCCTCAATTCCGTTCCGGCTTCCGGTAGGTATGGGTGGATCATGGATTCCAGGTACGGGAGATAAAAGGCGCTGGACCCTTCCGTGTACTCGAACCGCATGGGTCTGCAGGTTGCGGACCCGTATTGCGCCATGTATGCCCGCGTCAGGTAAATATCCGGAGCGGATCGTGGCTCCCAGTCCTCTTGTATTACGCAAGTCATGATCGCATTCCGGTAATTCCGGCCTAAGCACAGGCGGGACCTATCCCAAACCCACTCCGCTCGGCAGACTGATCAATCTCCGCTCGATGCTCTCGGACAATTGCAGATCCATTCGCGGGCAATTTGAATACATGGGAAGGCGGTGCATGGGCACCCACGCCGCGCGCAACGCGATCCCCGCGCTATCGCCTAGGGCCAGGGTTTCATCGCGTAAGCCGGAATTCTTCTCCGCGAGAAGCAAACCGTTCAGCCAATAATTGCTTGTCGCGAAATCCTTTTCCCTGAATACTTCGACCCCGGAAAACCCGGAGAATGCCTGCATATACCGGTCGGCAAGCCGGCGCTTAGCGGCGAGAAACCCCGGCAACTGTTCCAACTGGGCGCAACCCAATGCCGCGTTCAAGTTGGGCATGCGGTAATTGTAGCCTACCCGGTCGTGGAAGAAAGCCCACTTATGCGGGAGCTTTGCGGTCGTGGTAAGGTGCTTGGCCTCCTTCCCCAACCCTTCATCGTTGGTCAGTACCGCTCCCCCGCCCCCCGTGGTCACGATTTTGTTCCCGTTGAAGCTCAGCGCGGACAGCATTCCGGATTGCCCCACATGGCGCCCTCGATAGCGGGAACCCAAAGCCTCTGCCGCATCCTCGATCATTACCAGGCCGTACTCGGCGCACACCTTCAGGAGGGGATCCAAATCCACCGGATGCCCGAAAGCATGCATAGGCATCAAGGCCTTGATACGCCGTCCCGTGGCCCGGTTTCGGCATTCGCCGCCCCGCATTTCCGAGGCCGTGCGTAGGTGGTCCGCCAGTTTCGCGGGGTCTACGCCCAAGGTCGCCTCGTCGACGTCGACCAGGTGAGGGATGGCTGAACAATACATCACGGCGTTTGCCGTAGCCACAAAGGTCAGGGACGGGATCAAGACTTCATCCTCGGCTCGAACCCCGGCCAGGAGCAGGCAAACATGCAGGGCCGCCGTTCCGTTGACCACGGCGACAGCCCTTTTGGCACCCGTGATCTCCTCAAGGGTCCGTTCGATCCGGTCCACATAGGGCCCGACCGAGGATACCAGGGTGGTATCCAGGCAATCCTTCAAGTACTCCCATTCCCTGCCGCGGAATACCGGCTCGTGGAGGGCCGGTACCGGACTTGTACCGAGTACGTTCCTGAGGGTATCCAGAATTGCGTACGGCGTAACTTCCCGGTTACTTATGCCTGCGCCGGAAGGGGCGCTCATACCGTATAATTTCCGCTCTTGTAACCATCCAGCACCCCGGGACGGGTGAACCAGGCAATGGTTTCCTTGAGGCCGCGCTCGAAGCCGTCCCGGCCGCCGTAAATGGGGCGCCAACCCAGCAGGGCCTTGGCCTTGGAATTGTCAGCAAGCAGGCGGAAGACCTCACTCTTTTCAGGCCGCATGCGACTGGTTTCGGTCTCGATCTCGGCGCCGCCGCCCATCAACCCAATGATCAGGTTCGCCGTATCGCCGATAGATACCTCGAAGCCGCTCCCGATGTTCACCGTCTCCCCTACGGATAAGTCGCATTCGGCCGCGGCCAGGAATCCAGCTGCGGTATCCGTGACGAAATTGAAGTCGCGAGTCGTTTCCAGCGAGCCCAGCTTGATCTTTTTCCGACCGCTCGCGATCTGGGTGATGATGGTCGGGATCACGGCGCGCGCCGATTGCCGCGGACCGTAGGTATTGAAAGGCCGTACGATGCAGACAGGGGTCCCGAAAGAGGAGTGATAGGCGACGGCCATCTGGTCGGCGCCTATCTTGGAAGCCGAATAGGGGGATTGCCCCACCAGGGGATGCTTTTCGTCGATGGGTACGTAGGCCGCCGTACCGTATACCTCGCTGGTGGAGGTGTGCAAGACTTTCTTCACCCCCAGATCGCGGGCCGCCTGGAGCACGTTAAGCGTGCCTTTCACGTTTGTCTCCACATAACTATCCGGCGCCACGTAGGAATAAGGGATGGAGATGAGGGCGGCCAAATGGAAGACCAACTCGCAATCCTTCATGGCCGAGCGCACGCTGTGGGAGTCGCGGATGTCCCCCATTACGACCTCAACCGACTGCAGCGTTTCCGGGGACAGTTTGTCCAGCCATCCCCAACTATTAAAGGAATTGTAGCAGACGAACGCGCGCACCTTGCATTTCCGCGCCACCAGCGCTTCGGTCAAATGGGAGCCGATGAAGCCTTCGGCCCCGGTGACGAGCGCTTTCCGATCTTGCAAATCCATGTCGAATACGGTCCTTTTCGCTAGGCAGCGGGATCCCTTCGAGGAACCCGACCGGTTAATTATCGGATTTATAAGCCCGGGAGTACAATCGGCTTGCATCGATTCGGACGATCTACCGATAATATGCGGTGCCCAAGCCGCGCGGATTTCCGCGGACCCGTGGATTATCGATATGAATGAAACCTCTCGGGCCAAGGCGGCCCAATTCCTTCCTGTAGCGCGCGAATTACTCGACGCCCTTGCCAGGCAACGCCAAAACCTGGCCGAAATCATCCAATCCCTCCGCGATCTAACGCCCCCGCTCCGTGAATGGGAAGCCGAGTGGTACCTGAGCTTGGGTCACGCGGCCCATGGGTACAATCCCGAATTGGAGAACTGGGCGCTGGGAAAGGCGGCCGCGGCCGGAATGCTCGACACCGAATTCCTGGAAGCATGGCGCGCTAGCCATCTCGAGCTCGGCAAAATCGCGGACGCGGCCGGGCTTGACCTTCCCCTAGCTGAACTCCATTCCCTCGGCGGAGGCTGGGATGCCGCGTGCGCGGCCTTACTTAGGGCCGCAATCGTCGAACCCGGGCCGGCCACCAGCCCGGACCTCGCCGCGCAGTCGGCGCTGGCGGCGCAATGCGCCGACTGGCTGGGCCGTAACTCGCCAGACCGTTTGGTGTCTTTGCGCGCGGGCCTGCGTAAACACCTCGGTTACCTGCTCACGGGAAAACCGGGCCAGGATTTCAACCTCATCGCCCTAGATTTCTCCGCAACGGAGTTCGCCGGTCCGGAAGGTCGGGCGCGCTGCCTTGAGGCATTCAAGATCCTGCTCGCGGCACCCGGAACGGCATTGCGCGAAGAGCTCCTGCCAACACCCGATCTGCGTATCGTCTGGAGCGGGCCGGAATCGGGTTGGTGTTTCACAGTTACCGCGGGCCCCTCGCTGCCGGCTCTGCCAGGCCTCACGGAATTGGTCAAGGCCTGCGCCCATCTGGTTTACGGCGGATCCGGCGGGCGCCCAATCGTCGGAGGCTTGCCGATATCCACACGCCAGCCGGACTCCACCGCGGATCTGGCCGCACGGGAAGCCTGGGCCCTGGCCAATGTCCCCCTGATGGGATTTATTTTCTCACGGGTTTTCGGCGTGGAAGGCTATGCCGGCGACGGTGTCATGGACGTAATGCGGCGGATCGCTACGGGAGCTTCCGAGTACGCGGCCACGGGCAGTAACACGGAAGACATGTACGGGACCTTTGTGAGTTTCTATTGCGCAACCAGCGGCCTCGCAGCCGACTTCATGTCGTTCCTGGTCAAGCTGTATAATCCCCCCTATCCGATAAGCATCCGCGAGGGGGCTTTGGGCCGCTATCGGGCATCCGAAGTGGAAGTGATCGCGGCGACGCTCAAGCGGGACGGGGTCTTCATTTTCCCGGATCCATTACCCTCCGCCTTGGTCGAGGCCCTGATCCGCTATGGACATACGGGTCCCTGCTTTGCCAAGAACGACGACGGAAAGGCGCGGGAGGCGGGCAGGTATCCCGGCATGCCCATGGCGCAGCAGTATGACTTCCTGGAAAGGGATTTGATCGAAGTACCGGAAGTCCAGACGTTGGTCGCCGATCCGGTTTTGTTCGCGGTTTCCCAGGCCTACCTTGGTGCCAAACCCATCATGGACGCAATTTCGATGTGGTGGAGCACCACCTTCTCCAAGGTAGCCAGCTCGGAAGCCGCGCAGCTCTACCATTTCGACCTGGATCGCATCCAGTGGCTCAAGTGGTTCATCTACCTCAGCGACGTGGACACCGATACGGGTCCGCATTGTTTTATCCGCGGCTCCCATCGCTCGGGGCGCAAGCCCGGCGAACTGCTGCAACGTGGCTACCAGCGCATCCCGGACAGCGACCTGGAAAGATTCTTTCCCAAGGAGGATTTTCTGGAAATCACCGGGAAAAAGGGAACCGTATTCGTAGAGGATACCAGTGGATTCCATAAGGGCAAATTGCCGACCAAGGGTCCGCGCCTTGTCCTCGAACTCGAGTTCACCAACAGCTTGTTCGGAACCGTTTTCCCCAGGGACATTCGCGTAGGGGCGGATGCCCGACCTGAATTGCTGGATGCCGCCCGGGCCTATCCGCAACTGCTGCGGAAATATTCCCTGCCACGCTAGCTCGTGAAGGGATCCGGGGGATTACAGGGGTTTGCGGACCAGCGCATAGGTGAACGCCATACCCTGGGGATCAAGGAAACGTTCCGGGTTCGTATCCCCGATGCCTTCCGAAGACCGGAAGACGGCATGGAAACCGCCTTCCAGATATTGGAACCCGCTCGACGTATGGATGCGCTCCAGGGCCTTGGGCGCGTAGCGGAAGTTATCTTCCGGCGAAGGATGATGCGGGAAAATGAAAGGCGTGGAATTGAACAGGTACCCGCCCGGTTTCAGGATCTTGAAGATGGCGTCCGAGACCTTGTAGGGGTTGTCCACATGCTCGAATACCGAAACCATGATGGCCATGCCGAAGAAATCCGGAAAGCCGGCGGGTAGCTCTTCGATGGGAGGATGCCCGTACTCAGGGTTCAGGGCCCGGTATAAGGGATCGAGAAAGTTCCACGGCCGCTCGACCACGCGGTAACGATCGCTCTGATCGGGATGCGGCACCTTGACCTTGCGCCCGGCGACCTCGATCTCGATGGCCTTGCGCATGGAAATCTGGTACTCGGCGACGTTGGGTGCGTCGAACCCGCCCAGGTCCACCACCGGCGCGCGGAATTGGTATTTCGCGTGCAGCTTCCGGACCAAATCGATGTCTTCCATCAACATGCAGGCACCTCGGGTCGCCCGGTACACCGGCAACCGGCGTCAGTGGGGCGGTTCACGGTTTGATCTTCTTGCATCTCCAGAACAAGGTCGTACGATCCTTGGAGACCAGCGTCCGGGTTTCCACGTGATCGAAGGTCTTGACCAGTTCGCGGCGCATCTCGACCTCGTCCTTCCATTCGAACTCGTGTTCGTCCAGCATCTTATGATCCTGATCATGGTTGGCGGGCGTGTCGCCGCAGAACCATCCACCCACTTTGAGGGATTTCAGGGCCTTGCGGAAGATCTTCTGCTGGCCTTCTTCGGTGAAATGCTCGATGGCGCCGCGGATAATGGCCACGTCGAATTGGTTCTCGCCCGCGTCGAACGCCATCACGTCGCCCAGGTGGTATTCGATATTCGGGGCCTGGTGCAGACGCTTGTACAGGTAATACGGCTCGGGATTGATGTCCACGCACACGATCTTGGAGGCGCGATGGCGGTAGAACATGTAATCGTAGAACGCGTCCCCGGCGCACAATTCCAGGACGGTCCCGCCCATGGGCAGCACTTCCACCACGTTGTCGGCGGACATGGCCCAGAAATCATTGAATTGGGTCTGGGGATCCAGCAGATGGTGGCGATGATCGAACCAATCGCAGGGGCCGTAGCCCCACTCCCCGCGCATGATCAGGCGGGAAGCGAACTGCCCCAGGTGGCCGGACAGTTTGGCGAAATATTCTCCCAGGACCATGTCGCGCACCTGCGCGTCCGGCTTGCCCTTCAGTTGCTCCGGGGTCAGTCCGGTGACCTCGAGGTTCTGCAGGATGACGTCCACGATGGGGTCATCGGGCATGAGATGGTGGTATTTGATCAAGTCTTCGGGTATCAAGCCATCCCCCTTCGGCGCAGGGCTTCGGAAAAAGGGTTTGCGCCCGCTGAGCGGGCAGGATTCCATTTTAACACACGCGGATCCGGGATTTCACTAGGATTTCCGTCTTCCATCCAGGACCCGCCGATAGGCCTCGGCTGCCGACCGGGCGGTCTTTTCCCAGCTGAACGATTCGATCACGTGCTCCTGCAGGCCCGGCTTGGGAGCCGAATCGATGGCTTCCAGGATCACTCCGCGCATGCGCACGGGATCGTCCGGAGGCAGGTACCAGGCGAAGTCGCCGAGGTAATCGCGCGCGGTGCCCCAATCCGTGGTCGCCACGCGGGAACCCGCGGCGGCGGCCTCCAGGCTCACCAGGCCCGGCAATTCGTACCAGCTGGGCAGGATATGGATCCGCGCGGCGGCGTAGGCGGAGGCTAACTCCTCCAGCGGCAGCCGGGGGAAGAAGACCACGTTGGGCGGGGCGTAGGCCCGCATGAGCGGTTCCATGGAAGGATCCGAAAACACGCCGACCAGGACCAGTTTCATCTGGGGCAGGCTGCGGAAGATTTCCATCAATTGCCATTGGTTCTTGCGCGGTTCCAGGCGGCCTACGCATAAAGCGAACTCGCGCAAACCGTGGCGTTCGGAAAAAAGCCGTCCATCGGCGCCGCGGAATTGTCGGTTGAATCCGTACAACATCTCGGTCATCGGCGCCGTGGCGCCGAATTTCGCCCGTATTGATTCGCTTTCCCGCTTGCCCGAGGTGAGGATCAAATCCACTTCCCGCAGGATTTCCACCTGCCGTACCGGGTCTCCGATACCCAATTGCCTGGCGATGGGATCCGCGAGGGGATCGGCGTCGAGCTCGAAGGAGGCGCGCAATTGCGACAGCGCTTCGAGGGGAACGTTCTGCTGCTTGGTGGCGAGATACCGGAAGAGCAGATCCGTTTTCATGGCGGGCTTAAGGTAGCGGTCCATGTCCTCGTAAAGGGAGGTGAGTACGGTCGGCTTGCCGGCCGCTTTCGCATGGCGGAGATGTTCCAGGGTATCCTGGGAACGGCTGATGTTGTTGAGATGGACCACGTCGTAGGCGCGCAGGTCGGGCAGGGGTTCCAGGCGGAGATCGGCCCGGTGGCCCAATCCCTGCAGGCCCCGGATGGTTTCCTCGATGACGATGCCGTCCCCGCCTTTGGCCGCAACCATGTCGGCCCGGTTGCGCCAGGCCACGGCTAGGGTACCCCGCTCGGACGGCTTGGAGGCTGTAACTGCGTCCTTTTCGAAAACATAGGTGATGCAATGGTTGTCCAGAGCGTCGTTGGAGTCGAGCACGATCGACTTCACCAGTTTGAGGCCATGCGCCGTGAACGCTGCTACGAATTCGGTTTCGTTGAAGTTGAGCTCAACGGTTTCCACGCCATAAGCGAATTTTTTCTGGAATTGGGTCGGGCGCCGGCGGCAAATGGGCGTACGCGAGGCGATGACCACTTTTCCGGCAACGCGGACCGTTTCGCGGATGTGCTCCGGGTAATTGGGGCAATGCAACAGCACGCAAGAGGAAACCACGATCGGGAATTCGCCGTCGGCGAAAGGCATGGCGGCGCCGTCGGCCACCTGGAAAGGCACGCCGGGATAGAGCCGGCGGGCCATGGCGATAAGGTTGCCGGAATAATCGGCGCCGGTATACTCGATGGGACGGTCGAGCAGGTACTCCAGGATCTCGTAATAGTATCCGCTCGCGCAGCCTACTTCCAGCAGGCGCAGGCCTCCGGCCGCGTATGGGGAAAGGGCATCGGCCAGCGTCTGGTATGGCTTGGGGATGCGGCCCAGGTACATCTCCTTCAACTCGGTCTGGACCAGGGCCCGCTGCCGTCCGGGGATGTCCTCGTTCTGCCAGGACGAGGTCATTTCCGCGCTTACCTCGCCGCGGCTGATCTCCGTATGCCCATAGGAGATACGGGTCCAATCGACCGGAGGATAGGGATTGCGTCGGTAGAATTGGTGCCGCGCCAGGATTTCCCGGAGCTTGGCCGCCCCGGCGTTTCCCGGCGGAAGGCAGTAGGCGGCCTTCCCGGCGCCGCGCAAGGCCTGGGACTGCTGCGGTGTAGCGCAGAGGACTACGTCGAGGAGCATCACCCAATCTGCCGTGCCCACCGCGGGAAAATTCCCCGCGATCAAGGCGCCGCCTTCTTTCAAGGAGCGGATGTCCTGCAGGTTCCAGCCTGCCTGTTCTTCGATCAATACCAAATCGAACCGGGAACCGGAAAGGGATTCCCCCGGGGCCGGTGCGGCCAGGGCCCAGGCGTGGTTTTCCAATTCCGCGCGGAAGGCGGCGATGGGCGGGGACACCCCCATGCGGCCGCATAACAGCAAGCAGGTTCCTGCCGGAGCTTTGGCGACAGCGGCAACCGCGCCTGAAGACGCGGCAAGGCGCATGGCCGTGCCCATGGACTCGGGGGCCGCCGATCGTACGGATTCGGACGGCCGGGATGCGAGGGCGGCGAGCCGGGCGGAGATGGCGGAGAGGTCCAGGGAAGGGCTTGTGGCCCGGGAGGCGAGGG
>JAHFCH010000279.1 GCA_023249635.1 Fibrobacterota bacterium | reverse complement strand
CTTCACTACGGTGCCGGCGCGCACCTCGAAGAGCTTCGCCTCCCGTTCGCCCGCGACCCGTACGTGGAAAGTTTGGGTTTGATCGATTTGCGCTTCGACATTGTCGAAAGTCAGAACCGTCGGGCGAGCCGTGATTTTCGCCTTGCCCTCGACCTCCAGGGCCTGGATACGCGCCATCAGGGATGTGGTGGCGTTCTCCGCAAGGGTCGCGAGGCTGTACCCCTCGAGCACGCCGGGAACCGCGGGCGAGCCCGAGGCGCCGAAATCCGAAAAGGTCTGGCCTTGCACCGTATTCGCGCCGCGGCCGGCGATTTTGGACTTTGAAAAAAGCCGCCACTCCAGGCCGAAATCCGTGGTGGTGGCCGATGAGACATCGATGATGGCGATATTCAATTCCACCAAACCTGCGGGCGAGTCCAAGGCGCCCACCAGCACCTGAAAACGCTGCAGGTTCTCGCGCGTATCTTTGATAACCACGGAATTGGTCCGCACGTCCGCCTGGATTGAGACTTGCGCCGGGGCGGTAGCGCCCGTTCCCTGGGGAATCGGGAATTGAATCCCGCTCAATGCGCCTATGGCTTGGGATTCGCGGGCCCCACCCGTGGATCCCGACGATTGCCGGGCGAATAAATCCGCTCCCAGCGGCTGCCGATTGATGAGGGAGGAAAGCAGCGAGGCCACTCCCGGCACCTGGATTTGCCGATCCCCCAGGCTATTCGTGAAGTCGGCGGCCCAGGCGTATTTGAGCGGGAAGATGCGCACCAGTTGGTTGTCGGCAAAGGCGGGCGCCGTTTCCATCGACTTCGCGTCCAATTTGGACGCGGTTTCCAGCACCAGTTCCACGAACCTGGGAGGGCCGGAGACATAGGCGAAGGCATCGCCCCTCGATGCCTTCAAGGGATACCGGGAATCCGAAATCCCCGCCTCCCGGAGATTGGAAACGAGCTTGGATACGGTCGTGGTCTGCAGCTGGATCATACGAGTGCGGATCTCTTCCGACCGGTACACGTAGAGCGTGGAACCGTCGCAATACCAGATCAGATCGTTGGCTTCGGAAATCGTTTCCAGGAATTTCTGGGGCTCCTGCCCCTGGAATTTACCGCTGATCTTCTCGGTTATCTTCGCACTCACCACCGTACTTATCCCGTTCGCCGCCCCAAGGCTTTGGATGAGCGAACGCAAAGGTTCATCCTGGGATATATGCGAAAACGGGCCGCTTTTCCACTTCGGTTCGGAGGCCATGGTTTCAACCATGGATACCGCTATGGAAACGGCGATGAGCGCGGGCAGACTTTTGCGCTCCCAGCGAGCCAGGAATTTCTCTGCGAATGACTTCATGAAGATGATTTCCTTGGAAAGATCCGGTCGCGGATGTTTCCGCCTGTGATGAAATTACGCACCGTTCCCTTCCGGAGGGCCCGGCGTCATCCCGGTAAGCCACCGCAGGATTACACTCTTCACGGTTGAATGTGATTACCGGGAGCGATTCGCGCGGGAACGGGCAATCCGCCATTACGTTGCGCAGACATGGGATTACGGCATTCGAATCAATCGCCGCGGGCTTTGATTCGTTCCCGCGAATTTCCAAAAAACCGACCGGATCAAATGGCCAGGAAGACGCAGTAGAGATTACGCATGAGGGATTAGTTTGGATTCCATCAACCTGGAGTGGATGGTATTTCATGAACAAGGTAATGCGCCTGTTACTGCTGTCGATTGCGTTCTCCCTGTGCGGGTGCGAGGTGGATTTATACACCCAGCTCAAGGAGGAGGATGCCTCGACCATGATGGCCCGTCTGATCGAAAAGGGCATCATGTGCGAAAAGACGCCGTCGAAAGAGGGTTGGATCCTGGCAGTGGAAAAATCGGATATGCCCGCGGCGATGCGGATTCTAGCCGCTGAAGGCCTTCCCCGGCACATTTTCAAGACCACGGGCGACCTTTTCGAGCAGCGGGGGCTGATCAGTTCGCCCTTGGAAGACCGGATCCGCTTCATCTACGGGCTTTCCCAGGAAATCGCGGAAACCATTATGCAAATCGACGGCGTCCTGGAAGCGCGCGTGCACGTGGTGCTCCCCGAGAACGATCCCCTGAGCGATAGCCTCAAACCCTCTTCGGCATCGGTCTTCGTCAAATATGATCCGGCCTCGCAGGCCCGGCAAAACGTGACGCAGATCAAGCAACTGGTGCTGAATGGAATCGAAGGCTTGACCATCGACAAGGTCTCGGTCATCACCGTCCAGGGCAGGGCGGAGCCCGTACCCCCTCCGGTCTTTTCCACCGTGCTCGGAGTGGTGATGTTGAAGCGCTCTCTGCCTTTGTTCTGGCTAGGTATGGGGGCGGCATTCATGCCTTTCCTGGGCTTGCTCGGCTACATGTTCCGGGAAAAGATCCCCGGACTCGGCCTCGGCAAATCCAAACCGAAGCAGACCGCCCTGGACCTGGTTCCCGTCCAGCAGAATGAAAACAGTCTCGGATCCCTATAATGGAAATTCCGATCGAGCAGGTAACACCCAAGACGTTTCAGGAAACGGCCCGCGACCGGGCCTTCCTGGCCCGGCTCGGAAATGAAAACGGAGCCTTGCGTTCGCTGATCATGGATTGCAACCGGTATCCGTTGCGCGGCGCCCATCAAAGCTGGATCCCTCCGCATTGGCCCGCGCGGATTTACGAAAGCGTGCAAGGAAGCCGCGCGGAAAGCCGCATGGCGGGATTGATCATGGGCCATTGGGGTTTTCCGAATCAGGCTGCCTTCACCTTTTCCGAACCGAGCCATCGCATCTGCCTGATGGAGCCGGCAACCCTGGAGCGCTTGGCGCTTTTCACCGGCGTCGCCCTGCGATGGGAAAGGTTCTCGAAAATCCTGGAACGGGATCGGCTCCGGGATTTGAAGGCCGAAATCGGTGAGGACGCCTACCTCTTCGCGATACAGAGCGCGCCCCTGTTGGTAGGAGAATCCCCGACCCAGGCAACTGAACTCCCGGACGAGGAAATCGCCGGCTGCGGAACGACCGTCCGACGTGCCGGAATGGCGGTCGTGTCCGCCTGCCTAGCGGAAGCGCCGCGGGCTTTGCGGATACGGTTGGCGCTCAGATTCCACCGCGACCGCGCGGAGGAATTCCTCACGGATTCCCCGGTATTCCCTCACGCCATGGCCTGGGCGCTTGTGAAGCGCATTCTCCTTCAGGAGGTGGACCCGTCATGGGATCATTTGCTTTCCTGAAAGGCAACGAACCGGTATTCGCACCCGGCACGCGCATCGTAAAGGCCGCCGAGCTCGCCGATTTGGTGGAAGCCGGCCGGCTCCTCGCTGAAGCCCGGTTCCGGGCCGTGGAGATCGTTTCGGGCGCCAAACAGGAATTCGAAGCCCAGAAGGCCGCGGGATACGAAGACGGCATCCGCCAGGGGAAGGAGTCGCTTTCCCGCTACATGCTCGAAGTCATCGGCAAGTCGAGGCAGTATCTCGAGGACAACGAGCAGAAGGTCGTGATACTCGTCCTGGCCGCCTTGAAGCAGATACTCGGCGAGCTGGATGGCCAGGAAATGGCGGTGAGGATGGTCCGTAACGCCCTGAACGTGGTCGGCAAGCAAAACCAGGTGTCCGTCATGGTGGCGCCGGAAAATCTGCAGGTGGTGTCGAGCCGGATTAAGCAACTGATCCTCCCATACCCCCGCATCAAGTCCATCGAAGTGCTCGCGGATCCGTCCTTGGAAGGCAGCCGCTGCGTGCTCGAAACCAAGGTGGGCCGGGTGGAGGCGAGCCTGGAGTCGCAGCTTGAGGCCCTGAGCCGCGCCATGCTGGGCCTGGCTCCCGGCCGGAGTGAAAATCTGGAAAAGGAATTGCGGGAGATCGAACGCGAACTGCTTTCCGGTTTTTCCGCCGAGGGAGGCAGCCATGGGACTGCTTGACCAACTCGGCACCGTCATCGAACAGACCCTGGATCCGGAACGTCCGTTTTCCGTGCATGGGCACGTGGTGGAGGTGCTGGGAACCCTGGTCAAAGCCGTCATCCCCCAGGTGCAAATCGGCGAGATCTGCATGCTCAAGAACCCGGTCACGGGCATCGAATCACCGGCCGAAGTAGTCGGCTTCACCAAGGACGTCGCCATCCTGACGCCTCTCGGCGGCATCCACGGTCTCTCAAGCGGCATGGAAGTGCTGCCCACGGGAAAAGTCCACCAGGTTCCGGTCGGAAAGAATCTGCTTGGGCGCGTTCTGGACGGGCTCGGACATCCCATGGACGAGGAGGAAAAAGGGCCGTTGATCCCGGAAGCGTTTTACCCCGTGTACGCCGCGCCGCCGAACCCGCTGAAGAGATCCCTGATCTCGAAGCCCCTCCCCCTGGGCGTCAAGGCCATGGACGGGCTTCTGACCTGCGGTGAAGGCCAGCGTATCGGCATTTTCGCGGCCGCCGGCGGCGGCAAAAGCACGCTCCTGGCATCGATCATCCGGGGCGCCGAGGTGGATGTGAGCGTAGTGGCTTTGATTGGCGAACGCGGCCGCGAAGTGCGGGAATTCATCGAGCATAATCTCGGCCCGGAAGGCATGGCGAAATCCGTGCTCGTGATCGCCACCTCCGATCGTCCCGCCATGGAGCGCCTGAAAGCCTCTTACGTGGCGACCGCCATCGCGGAATATTACCGGGACCAGGGCAAAAAGGTCATGCTGATGATGGATTCGGTGACCCGCTTCGCCCGCGCGCAGCGTGAAATCGGCCTGGCCGCCGGTGAACCCCCCACCCGTCGCGGGTTTCCGCCCTCGGTCTTTTCCGCCCTGCCCGTGTTGCTGGAACGGGCGGGTCCCTCCGAAAAGGGTTCCATCACCGGCATCTATACCGTGCTGGTGGAAGGCGACGATATGACGGAACCCGTCGCCGACGAGACCCGGGGCATTCTGGACGGCCATATCATCCTATCGCGGAAGCTCGCTTCGGCCAACCATTATCCCGCCATCGATGTATTGGCCAGCGTAAGCCGGGTAATGGATTTCGTGGTGACGGCGGAGCATCGGAAGGCTTCGGGCCGCCTGCGCGAAATCTATGCGAAGTACGCGGACATCGAAATGCTGGTGCAGATGGGCGAGTACAAGAAGGGCTCTGATCCCGCGGCGGACGAGGCCATCGCGAAAATCGACCGCATCCGTTCCTTTCTCAAGCAAAGCACCAAGGAAAGCATGTCCTTCGCGGATTCCTTGAAGGCCATGATGGGCGCGATCGCATGAACAAGAATCCGATGCGTCCCATCGTGAATATCCGGACCATCCGCGAGGACGAGGCTGCGCGCGAACTGCGCAAGCATATGCGCGCGGTCGCGGAGGCCAAAGAGCGTTTGGCATCGCGGATCCGGGAGGCGGAGGAATTCGCCATCGCGGTGTCCGGTAAGGAAACGGCGTTTACGGAAACACTGGTGCGCGAAGCCCTTTCCATGGTCGCCGTAAAGGCCTTGCGGAGGGAATTGGAAAGCTGGCGGCATCGATTGGGCGAACTCAGGGATCTGGTTGAAGAGGAACGGAAAAATCTCGCCCAGGTCGAGGAGCTGTGCGCCAAGGCCCGGGCGGCATTCATGATCAAAACCAAGGATAAGATGAAAATCGAAGGCTTCGCGGATCGGTGGCAAGCGCAAGCGAACAAAGAACAGGAAGCGCGCGAAGAAGTCGAGCTGGAGGATCGGATTTCGAAAGGAAGTTCCGGCCAAGCCGATGTCGAAGCGGAGAGCGCATGAGCATCGATACCAAAACCAATTCCGGTACGAATACGTCGACAAAAAACGGGGTCGCCCCCGTGCAACCCGTGGACAACAATCCGACCCCGTCCGATGCCGACGTCCATACGCTGTACGACGCGCTTCAAGACGCCCCGACAAATGGAGGTTCCCTGGTTAAGGATGCCGGGGGCGGCTCGTCCAATCCTTCAGTAGGGACTGTGCTTGAAGATCAAATCAACACGAATTTGGACAGTGACAAAAAAAATCCGGGCGGCACCACGGCGCCTGCCGGCGATGATATCCAGGCTAGCAAGCTTACCTATGGGACGACGACAGTGGAAACCCCTGAGAACACGCCCGCGATAGGGGGATCAACCCCTTCCACTGCGCCTTATTCCACCCAACTGGCCAATGACCTCGCGAAAACCGACCCCACTGCGGCCACTGCGCCCCCTGCGACGACGACTACAACCGGTCCAACTACACCCTCGTCCCAGCCGACGAATAGTGCCGCCGAGCAAATAATCGAAAAGATTAATTCACCCAACACGGCTACGCCCAAACCCGTGGATACGAAGCCGACGGACACCAAGCCCACGGACACCAAGCCTGCGGACACCAAGCCTACGGACACCAAGCCTACGGACACCCAACCCGCTGACACCAAATCCGGCACGAATGTCTCGACCTCGTCTACGGCCAAGCCCACGGACAC
>JAHFCH010000085.1 GCA_023249635.1 Fibrobacterota bacterium | reverse complement strand
TTGCATGTGAGGGTCTGCGACGTGGGCGACGCGAAAGAACGCGTGGCGCTGCGCGATTGGGCCGTGGGGGAATTCCCGCAACTGAACGTTCTGATCAACAACGCGGGCATCCAGCAACCCGTCGCGCTCAAAGAGCCGCAGGCCTGGGAAAACCTGCGCGGCGAACTCGCCATCAACCTGGACGCACCCATCCATCTCGCCTCCCTATTCATGCCGCATCTGCTGGGGCGGCCTGAGTCCGCCATCGTCAACGTAACCTCCGGGTTATCCTTCTCGCCATTGGCCAACGTACCCGTATACTCCGCCACCAAAGCCGCCCTGCATTCATTCACCTTGTCCCTGTGCCATCAGCTCGCCGGCACGCCCGTCGAGGTGGTCGAGATCATCCCTCCCGCGGTGGATACCGATCTGGGCGGGCCCGGGCTGCATACCTTCGGCGCGCCCCTGAAGGAATTCAGCGACGGCATCTGGGGGCAGCTGGAAGCGGGCAAGAGCGAAGCGGCCTACGGCTTCGCGGCGGCTGCCGCGCAGGCAAGCAGGGAGCAATTGGACGCCATGTTCAAGCGGATGAACACGCATTGAGCCGGGCGGGATAGATGTGCTACGCGTTCACGCCGGTCAAGACCCCGGAAGGAATCATCTGGCTGCCCAAGAAGGTATTGCTGCAATACCAGGCCCAGGGAAAGGTTTTCCCGGACGGGGATGATTGGGTCTTTCCCGGCCATCGACCGCAAATCTTCACTTGGATCGACGGGGAGATCGGCGCGAAGGAAATGCATTGGGATTTGGTTCCGAGATTCTATCTGCAAAAGGAAAACCTCCCGGTAGCGGAGATGCTCAAGCGGAAGAAATCGCGGAAGCAAGGCGGGGATGGGTTCAGCTCCTACAATGCCCGCTCCGAATCCATGACCGAACTGGCATCCTTCCGGAAGCCGTGGGCCGAATCGAAACGCATGGTCGTGCCCGTGTCAGGCTTCCGCGAACGCCCCAATGAAGAGGATGCCCCGGCGGAATTCCGCGGCAGGGAATACACCATCCATCTTGCGGGCACGAAGAACCTGGCGGGGATCCATGATCGCTGGGAGAACGCGCAAGGCGAATCCCTCGACTCCTTCACCATCATCACGGTGGATTCCAAGGGCAATCCTTTGCTGGAATCCATCTACCATCCGCGCTGCCCGCTGATCCTGGATCATGCCCAGGTGGAGGAATGGCTGGATGCGAAAACGACGCCGGAGCGGGCGAAGGAAATGATCAAGCTTTATTCCGCCAAGGACATGACTTTGGAGGAAATGATCAAACCGCCGTCGCCTCCGGCGGATCCCAAACCGGGATCCTCCGCCCAGGGAGAGCAGACATCGTTGTTCTAAGCCTACCGTACCGGATCCGCTTCACGGGCTAAGGCACTGGATTCAGCCCAGGGTCTTGACTATGGCTGCGCCCATGCCTGCGGTGCCCACCGCGCCCATTCTGGTGCCGGTCGGCCCCGACGAAACGATGTCGGCCGTGCGTACGCCCGAATCGATGGCCTTGGCCACGGCGTCCTCGATGGCCTGCGCGGCCGCTTCTTCCCGGAATGCGTAGCGCAGCATCAGGGCCGCGGAAAGGATCTGCGCGATGGGGTTGGCGATCCCCTTTCCCGCGATGTCCGGGGCGGAACCGCCCGCCGGTTCGAACAGGCCGAAACCGCTTTCCGACAGGCTGGCCGACGGCAATAGCCCCATCGATCCGGTAATCATGGCGCATTCGTCCGAAAGGATGTCGCCGAACATGTTTCCGCACAGCATCACGTCGAATTGCTTCGGCCATTTGACCAACTGCATGGCGGCGTTGTCAGCGTACATATGGGTCAACTTCACGTCCGGATATTGCTTGGCGACCGCGGTAACCACCTCGCGCCAGAACACCATGGAGGTGAGCACGTTGGCCTTGTCGATGGAGACCAGGCTCTTGCGCCGTAGGCGGGCGGCCTGGAATCCCCTATGGGCGATGCGTTCGATCTCGGCGCGGGTGTATTCCTTGGTGTCCCAGGCACGCTCATCAGGTCCCGAGCCTTCGCGGCCCTTGCTGCCCGGTCGCTTGGGGAAGTAAATCCCGCCAGTGAGCTCGCGGATGCAGAGGATGTCGAATCCGTCGCCGACGATGTCGGCGCGCAGGGGGCAGGCCGAGGCCAAAGCCTTGTAGACCTTGGCGGGCCGCAGATTGCAATACAGGTTGAAATGCTTTCGCAGCGGTAGAAGCGCGGCGCGCTCGGGCTGCTGCTCGGGCGGCAGCGATTCCCATTTGGGACCGCCTACCGATCCGAACAGGATTGCTTGGCTGCCTTCGGCGGCCTTGAGGGTGGCGTCCGGCAGGGCTACGCCATGGTTGTCGATGGCGCAACCGCCCACGTCGGCATGCATGTAGTCGAGGCCGAAGCCGAATCTGCGTCCGGCGGTGTCGAGAACCTTGATGGCCTCCCGCATGACTTCCGGGCCGATGCCGTCGCCCGCCAATACCGAAATCTTGAATGACTTCATAAAACGCACCCCGTCAGGGGCGGAGGAACGCCCGCACTAGCATACCGCGTATCGTCTTTACCTCCAGGAAATAAATGTGATTGGAAGCCAGCGATTCGGGGAGCGCGTAGTCTTTCGGTCCTTCGCCTTGCATCGACGCCAGCAACCTGCCCTGCGAATCCATAATCTTTGCGGAATGCTTTCCTGCGGCGAAAATGGAAAATTTGACGGCGCCCAAGTGCATCCAGTCTACCTCGGCGCGGGCGTTACGGTAAGAAGGCGCCGATTCCCTTACCCGGGTTGTGCCTTGTTTGGGATAGAGAGCCGTATCGGAACAGGCTTCGCCCTTGTATTCGATGCGGAGGATCCCGGAGCAGGCATCGCCATAGTGGTTTCCTTCGCCGGAAAGGGTTCCGCCGACGCAGTTGAAATTCAGCGCATACAGGGCGCCATCCGGACCTTGTTGGAGATCCGTGATCGCTCCCACCCCATTGGGGGTCCCGGTACCGTTCGTAAAGATACCGGCGTTGACATTGACCGTTCCCACCGTATTCCCGTTGGCATCGACCTTGACGGCCCGGAGTTTACGGGTGTTATAGTCCCCCATCAGCCAAACGTTATCCATTTGGGGAGGCATTTTCGCTGGATTGGAGATGCGACCATCGTAATGGACAATCATGCTTCCCATTGCGCAAGACCGGGCGTAGGTGTATTTCGCCGCAACCGCCGCGGGCAGGGTATCCACGCCGGGACCCGGTTCGCCCGCCATGCTGCCGGTCCAGGAGTTGACCGGATTCGCCTGATCGGCGGGGAGGAAATTCGCCCACGTCGCCTCGGTGGGTTCTGCCGAATTGTTTTTACCGTATTGTGCCGCGCCCACTTGGGACGCAGCGACTTTCGTCGTACCGGACCAGAACGGCCAACCCGCGAAGACGGGCGTAAGCGAGTTTGAATGCACTTCCGAGTTGCCTCCGTAATCGGGACCGCATTGGCCGTATACGACTTGTTGGCGATGAGGGTCCACCTGGATGGCGTAGGTATTGCGTAGCCCTTTGATGAAAATTTCCGGCTTTACCTTGGAGGTGTCCCGGTACTTCGCCGCCAAAGCCGTACGACCTTGGCCGGAAAATTTATTCGCCCAGACCTCAGCGAAGTTTCCCGCGGGTATCGTATATCCCGTACCATCCTCATTCGGGTGGATGCGCACGATGCTTCCGCGCAGGTCGTGCGTGTTCGCCGGTCCGCTAAAAGCCGTTTCGTTGTCGCCGACGGCCCAATAAATATTCCCGGCATTGTCCGATTGCAGGGCGCCGGAGGTATGCCAGCGGCCCCGGGAACTGGGAACGTCCAGCAACACTTTTTCGGAACCCGGATCAAGCATACGGCTTGCCGGATCCATGCTGAAGCGGGAAAGCCGGAAGGTACCGTTGATAGTGGTACTGCCTATTCCCGCGTTCGCGGCATGGCTGTAGACCAGGTATACGCGGTTCTTGAAGGGCCTTTCCACCGCCACCCCCACCAATCCGTCTTCACCCAATTTGCTGACGCCCGGGATGGCGCCGATCAGCTTGTAGGTTTTTTCCGCGGCGCTGTAATATTTCACGTTTCCGAATCGTTCCACGGTAATGATGTCCGCATGCGTGGAAGTGTCGCTCGGCATCACGAAGGCCATTTTCAGGATGTCTTCCACCCCGGGATCCGGGAACAGGGTTTTATTGATGATTGAATTCATCGCAAAATCCGTCGTGGTTCCCGTCTCGTCGAGGTTGGAGCATTTTCCGACTGCGGTTCCGGAAGCATACGTCCAGCCATGCGCGATATCGAGGCCGGCCGCCGTTATAAGGAGTAGTAAAATCGAATTTCGCTTGTAAATATTCATACTAAGGGAATCCCTCGCTGGCGTTCCCGTTAAGTATAGGTTCGCCTGCAAGATAATATGACCCATGATCCCGGGTAAGCAGGGAGCGCGGTTAAGAATGCGGTTATCGTACAATTTTTTGCCGGAAACCCGGCCCCATGGCCAGGGGCTTCTTTAGTTGCCCTGGCTGCCCGCGGCTACCACCCGTACGGGGATGAATTTGGATGTCGGGGTATTGCTCCGGTCCGCCACGCTGTCAACGGGGACAAGGACATTGGTCTCGGGGAAATACGCGGCGGCGCAGCCCGCGGGGATGTCATAGGGCGTTGCGGTGAATGCCTGCGCCTTACGAACGGCACCCAATGCGTCTTCACCGATAAGGTCCACGGATGCGCCGGAAACAAGGCCCCGTTCGCGCATATCGGCCGCATTCAGGAAAACGACTTTGCGATCGTTCTTGACGCCCCGATACCGATCATCGAGACCGTAAATCGTGGTGTTGTACTGGTCATGGGAGCGAATCGTCATCAGGCGCAGTTCACCCGGACGCAAAGGGACCGACTCCAGCGGAGCGGTGATGAAGCGCGCCTTTCCCTCGAGGTTGTGCCATTCCCGCCTGCCGGCGGGATTACCCAGATAGAAGCCTCCCGGTCGGGCGATTTTCGCGTTGAATTCCGAGAAACCCGGAACCACTTCCGCGATGCTATCGCGGATCAGATCGTAATCATTCGCCAATCGGTCCCAGGGGATGGCGCTTTCCAAGAGCGCGGCTTTAGCCATGCCGGCCACGATGGCCGGTTCCGAGAGAAGTTCCGGGCCAGCAGGCGCATTGCGCCCTATCGACGCATGCACCATGCTCATGGAATCTTCCACGGTAATCCGTTGCCGCGCGCCGTTCCGTAAGTCCGCCTCGGAACGACCCAGGCAGGGAAGGATCAAGGCTTCCCGGCCCGTGACCAGATGGCTGCGGTTGAGTTTGGTGCTGATGTGGACCGTAAGCGAGCACTTCCGTAACGCGGTTTCCGCGAAGGCGCTGTCGGGCGTGGCCGCCGCGAAATTGCCGCCCAATCCGATAAAGGCTTTGATGGTTCCCGCGTGCATGGCCTTGAGGGTTTCCACCACATCCGCGCCGGGTGCGGAGGGTGGCAGGAATGCGAATCTTTTGCCCAGGCGGCGCAGGAAATCCGGCCCTGGATGTTCCGTGATGCCCATGGTGCGATCACCTTGGACATTGCTATGCCCCCGCACCGGGCATGCGCCCGCCCCCGGCCTGCCGATGTTTCCGCGCAGGAGCAGCAGGTTGACGACGTACTGGATGGTCGCCACCGCTGCCTTGTGTTGCGTCAGGCCCATGGCCCAACAGGCGATGGCGCTAGGGGCGTTCCGATACCGTTCCGCGGCCTCGATCAAAGCGTTCCGGGGGATCCCCGATCCGGATTCGATCGCATCCCAGGAGGTGTCCGCGATATCGCGTGCGAAATCCGGGAATCCGGTCGTATGCCCGCTGATGAAGGGATGATCAAGCGCCGATCCGGGCTGCCGCGCCTCCGCCTCCAGGAGATGTTTGCACATCCCCTTGACCAAGGCCATGTCCCCGCCGATAAGGGGCGTCAGGTACAGTGACGCGATCGGCGAGGCCCGCCCCGTTACCATGGACGCCGCATCCTTGGGATGGATGAAACTCTTGAGGCCGGCTTCCCGCAAGGGGTTAATCGCAATGATTTCCGCGCCCCGGCGGCGCGCCGCCTGCAAGGTGGTTAGCATGCGGGGATGATTGGTGCCCGGGTTCTGCCCGAACATGAGGATGCAATCCGTCGCCTGGAAATCCTCCAAGGTGACGGTGCCTTTCCCTGTGCCGATGGATTCGTTGAGGGCCACGCCGCTCGATTCATGGCACATGTTGGAGCAATCGGGGAGGTTGTTCGTCCCATAGGCGCGCGCGAACAACTGGTATAGGAACGCCGCCTCGTTGCTGGTGCGCCCCGAGGTGTAAAAGGCGGCCTGATCCGGATGGGGAAGCGCGCGCAAGACCGAGCCGATGCGTTCGAAGGCCCGTTCCCAGGAGATGGGAAGGTAGCGATCCGAAACTTGATCGTACGCCATCGGCCGCACCAATCGCCCCTGTTGCTCCAGCCAATAATCGCTTTGGGCGGACAACGCGGCCACGGTATGCTGCGCGAAGAAATCGGTGTCGATGCGTTTGGAGGTGGTCTCGGCCGCCACGGCTTTCAAACCGTTCTCGCAGAAATCCAACGCCTGGTCCTTGCCTTCCGGCCAGGCGCATCCCGGGCAGTCGAATCCATCGGCGCGATTTACCCGCAACAACGCGAGGCTGCCTGCGCCCAGGGCCCGTTCACGGATTAGGGCCCTGCCGCCCGCCCACAACGCACCCCAACCTCCAGCCGGGCTAGACCCGCTCATCGACGGCTTCCAACGCGTAGCCATGCGAATAAACCGTGGCCCGTTCCCCCCGGCAGAATGCGATCAGGGTGATGCCCGCTTCCCGGCACATTTCCACCGCCAGGGTGGAAGGGGCGGAGACCGCCACCAAGAAGGCAATACCGGCCCGGGCGGCCTTGGTAACGATTTCATAGGAAACGCGTCCGCTGATGCAGAGGATGGCCGCCTTGGATAGGGAATTTTGCGAGAAGAGGAATCCGATCGCCTTGTCTACGGCATTATGGCGGCCCACATCCTCCATCAAGACCAGCAGTTCGCCCTGGATATCGAATAGGGCGGCGGCATGCGATCCTCCTGTGGCCGCGAACAATGCCTGCCTGGACCGCATACGCGCTTGCAAGCGAGGCAATAGGGATGGGGAAAGGCTAAGGGAATGTTTTCTTCCGGCCGGCTTCGTCAAATCGGCAGCCGACTCGAGGCCGCAAATCCCGCAAGAGGCGTTGGAAGCCAAGCGACGCCGGGGAACCGATTTCCGCGCCCGGGCGGCCTCGTTCCGGGTCACCGAAACCGTATCCGTCCCTCCGGTGGCCGAATCGGTGGAGACGCATACCGCCGCTTCAGAGGCGCAAGCCAGCAACCCCTCCGTAAACAACAGTCCTTGGGCCAATAGCGGGTCTTCGCCCGGGGTGCGCATTGTAACGCTGTAGGGTACGCCATCCAAAATGATTTGCAGGGGTCCCTCCACGACCAGGGAATCGTCCACCGGACGGGAGAGTCCGGCGGCAAAATGCCGAGCGGAAACGTTCTCCATGCCCGGCCACCCGGAAGGGCGCTGGCGCGCTGCGTGATTCTCGATCTTGATCATCCCCGTCCTCCCTGCCGCGTATCAACGGCACGAGAGATATATATACCTTAGGCCGAGCGCGCGGTCACTAGCTCCGGTGCGTCGGCCGGGTCCGCCCATCGGGCATGCAGATTCTCCTGCCGGTATTGCCTCGGGGACATTCCCATCTCACGCTTGAATATGTGATTCAAATGGCTCTGATCGTAAAAGCCGCAATCCCGGGCTATTTTTGAGAATTGCTCGTCGCCTCCCGCTATGGCCTGGCATGCGGCATGCAAGCGAAGCCCAATCAGATAATTGCGAGGCGTCGTATTGAAAGCCGCCTTAAAGCGGCGTTCCAATTGACTGACGGAAAGACAAGCCAGGATCGCCAGCTTTTCCATATCCAGGGGTCTGGCGTAATCCTCAATCAGGGAGGCCCGCACCCCTTCGAGACCCCTGGACCGTTCCGGCTTTCCGGCATTGCGCTTCAATTCCCGGGTAAATCCCGCCACACCCAGTACCTCGCCCCCTCTCCCCAGGATGGGAATCTTGGTGGTCGCGTGCCACTCCGAACCGGTTCGGCATGTCGAGATCAGTTCGACGACCTCCACCCGGGTTTTTCCGGCCAAGAGGATTTTTTCGTCATCCTGGCGGTACTTTTTACCGAGGAACCGGGGCCAGATCTCCAAATCGGTTAATCCGACCAGCTGATCCGCCGAAGCCTTGCCGCATTTATCCGCGAAGTTCTGATTGACGAATAGGAAACGCCCGCGCATGTCCTTGGCGAAAATCTGGATGTCGGGCAGCAGGTCGATAAGGCTCCCGAAAGTGCGCGAAAGGACTTCCTTCGCGCATTCCCGGGAAGCATTACTAGCCATGGTCATAGCCAATACCGTTGACAGCCTCCGATTCCGCTCTCCGGCTGAGGTTCTCAACCAAGGAGTCGCCTTCGCCTCCCTCAAGGCAGGTGAATATGTCGCGGAAAAAGGCGGGGTGATCCTGCCAAGTGCGGGCACTCACGAAATTCCCATCCCGAATCGAGCTGACATCGGAATAGATACCGCCCTGGGTCTCTACCTCAAGCCTCACATGCTCGTAGCACGTCAAGCGACGTCCTGATGCCAGTCCCGCCGCGACCAGGATCTGAATCCCATGGCAAATGGCAAACACGAATTTTCCCTGATCGGAAAACTCCCGTACAATCCGTAGGACTACGGGATCGTTTCGGAGGTATTCAGGCGCGCGCCCTCCGATGATGAGAACGGCTGAATAATCGCGCACTGATACCTCGGTGAAAGCTATTTCGGCATCCATCCGGTAACCGGGTCTCTCGATATAGGTATCCCATCCCGGCTCGAAATCATGGATTACCAGGTTCAGGCCGCGTCGAGCCCTGGCCGCCAGAACCGGCTTATACCGGGCCTCCTCAAAACGGTGGTAGGCGTAGAGGGTTTCGTAGCATTCGCCACCATCCCCCGTTATGATCAGGATTTTCGCTTTCGTCATGGGTCTCCTCTGGATAGTCGCCCGGGTATTGGCTCCGGAAGCCCAACAATAACGCATCCAAGCTTCACGAGCGGGAGGAATCCGCGTTATGCCGAAGAATGCGGCTATTGAACAAGAAGATGGCTATGGATTACAAATTTCCCCCCCGAATCGCGATAGGTTGAATTCCGTGATAAACCCCAGCTCCCCGCCTTCAGGCCTATTCATCGCAGGCGAATGGGTGGAAACCCGCGAACGGATCCCCGTCCTGCAGAAGTACACGGGCGAAACCCTTGGGACGATTGCCGCCGCAGGTCCGGACCATTTGGAATCCGCGGTGGCTGCGGCCCGGAAGGCCTTCCCGGCTTTCGCGCGAATGCCGGCCCATCAGCGTTCCGCTATCCTCGAGAAAGCTTCCCTGCTCCTCCGCGCGCATCAAGAGCCGATGGCGAAGTGGATCGCCATGGAAACGGGCAAGGCCCTGAAGTTCGCGAGGCTGGAGGCGGAACGCGCTGCGGACACGTTCCACCTTTCCTCCCAAGAGGCATGCCGCATCCACGGGGAAACCCTTCCGATGGATGCCGTACGATCCGGGGAGGGGTTATTGGGCTTTTGGCAACGGAAACCCCTTGGGGTAATCGCCGCCATCACGCCTTTCAATTTCCCCCTCAACCTGGTCTCCCATAAGGTGGCTCCCGCGCTCGCCGCCGGCAATACCGTAGTCCTTAAACCTTCCGAAGTCACACCCTATTCCGCCGCGTTCCTCTGCCGCATCCTGGAAGAGGCGGGTCTTCCCGCCGGTTGCCTAAACCTCGTCCACGGGGCGGGCTCCGCCATCGGCAGCGCTCTGGTGGAGCACCGCGGGACGGATATGATCACCTTCACCGGAAGCGCTGCGGTCGGCAAGGCGATTCTCGCGCGGGCCGGAATCAAGCGGACCACCTTGGAATTGGGGAACGCCTCGCCCGTAGTCATCGCCGAGGATGCGGATTTGCGGCGGGCGGCGGCCAAGTGCGCGTTGGGAGCCAATTATTGTTCCGGCCAGGTTTGCATCTCCACCCAGCGCATCTATGCAGAGGCAAAAATCGCGGAAGCGTTCATGGAACTATTGCTTGAGGAGACCGCCCGCCTCAAGGTCGGCGATCCGTTGGATGAAGTGACGGACGTTGGACCTATGATCTCGGAACGGGAAGCCACCCGCGTAGCCGCATGGATAGGGGAAGCGAAGATGGATGGCGCGCGCGTCCGCCACGGGGAGGAACGGAAGGGCGCCGTGCATTACCCTACGGTACTGGATCGCGTCAAGCCGGGCATGAAAGTCGTGGATGAAGAGGTTTTCGGACCCGTAGTCTCGGTCATTCCCTGTCGTGATTTCCCCGAGGCCCTTCGCCAAGCGGACGATTCAAGATACGCCCTTCAGGCCTCCGTCTTCACCCGGGATATCGAGCGCGCCTTCCGGGCGATCAGCGACCTGGGATTCGGCGGTATCATCATCAATGATACGCCGCATATGCGTCCCGACCATATCCCTTACGGCGGAAATCGTCAAAGCGGACTGGGACGCGAAGGTCCCCGTTTCGCGATAGAAGAAATGACCCGGATACAGATGATCCAGTTCCGCACCGCTTATCCGAATTGAGAAGCAACCGATGAAAACCGAAGCCGCGGTCCTTTACCGCATGGGCCACCCCTCCCCATACCGGGAATCCCGGCCCCTGCGCATTGAAATGCTTGAGCTTGCCTCCCCCGGGGAAGGCGAAGTGTTGGTGGAAATCGCCGCTGCCGGGCTTTGCCATTCGGATCTTTCGGTGATCAATGGGTCAAGGCCCCGTGTCATGCCCATGGTCATGGGGCACGAAGCCAGCGGCACCGTGCGCGGAATCGGACCGGGGGTCAGTCGCTTGGCTCCCGGCGACCACGTGGTCTTTTCCTTCGTCCCGCATTGCGGCCATTGCCTTCCCTGCCACGAGGGCCGGGCCGTGCTTTGCGAAACTGGGGCCCGCGCGAATGCGGAAGGCGCGCTGTTGAACGGCAGCCGCAAGTACCGCGATTCCGGCGGCACCCCGCTCCACCATCACCTGGGCGTCTCCGGATTTTCGCGGCACACAGTCGCGATGGCGGACTCGTTGGTGAAGATCGATCCCGATATCCCCTTGACCATCGCCGCCTTGTTCGGGTGCGCAGTCCTGACCGGCGTCGGCGCGGTGGTCAACACCGCCGGAGTGGAGCCCGGCCGATCGGTCGCCGTGTTCGGCATGGGAGGCGTCGGATTAAGCGCGATCATGGGCGCCAAGGCTTCCGGCGCCTATCCCATCATCGCCGTGGATCGGCTTCCCTCCAAGTTCGCATTGGCCCGCAAAGCGGGCGCGACCCACACCGTGGCCGCGGCGGAGGGCGATGTTGTGGCGGAAATCCGCGCCCTTACCTCGGGCGGAGTCGCCTACGCTTTCGAGGCGGTCGGCAACGCCTCGGTGCTGGAATCGGCCTACCGCGCCACCGCCCGGGGCGGCAAGACCATCGCCATCGGCCTGGCGCACCCGGACCAGATGCTCTCGATTCCAGCCGTGAGCCTGGTAGCCGAGGAAAAATCCATCCTGGGTTCCTATATGGGTTCGGCGGTACCGCACCGCGATATCCCGCGCTTCCTGTCCATGTATAGGCAAGGCATTCTGCCCGTCGAGTTGTTGTTGACCAAGGAGATACGCCTCGGGGAAATCAACGAAGCTTTCGATGCCCTCGATCGCGGCGAGGCCGTCCGCCAACTCGTCGTCTACCCGGACTGAATCCAAGCCATGCGTGTCCGCAAAGTCGCATGCGGGCCAGGCGCCAGGGGGTTCATGCATGTCGAGGAGCATGGAACGGGCCCTTGTTTAATCTGCCTGCACGGACTGGGGGGTGGAGCCTGGTTTTTCCGGGACTTGGGCAAGCGCCTTGGGGATCGATATCGAATCGTCGCACCCGACCTCCCAGGCACCGGGCAAAGCCGTTCCGCGGGAAGGCCGTTCTCCCTGGAAGCATGTCGCGATGCCTTGGTGTGCCTGATCGAGGAAGAACGGC
Source organism: Fibrobacterota bacterium (assembly GCA_023249635.1). GTDB lineage: Bacteria > Fibrobacterota > Fibrobacteria > UBA11236 > UBA11236 > Chersky-265. The sequence goes on along the minus strand of JAHFCH010000085.1, from coordinate 13,316 downwards.
AGCCCCCCTCGGTCCTTGGACATTCGCTGGGAACCATGGTCGCCTTGATGGCGAATGCCCTGGATCCGAAGCGAATCAGCCGGCTCATATTCTGCGGAGGTTTGCCCCGGCCCTTGCCTGCTATTCGCGCCAAGCTCCAGGACCGGGCCAACCGCATTCGGGCCCTTGGCATGCACGGGATCCCGGATGAAATCGCTGCCGGAGTGCTCTCATCGAGAAGCCGGCAACATTCCGCGGGGTTGTCGGGAATCTTCTCCCACCTCACCCGCGAGGAAGAAACGTCGGCCTACCTGGAAGGCATATCCGCCTTGGTTTCCGGGACCGCCGAGTACGCGGTGCCCATGGTAAGCTCGCCTTGCCTGGTCATCACCGGTGAAGAGGACGCCTATGCCCCTCCGGATTCCGCACGGGCCTTCGCGTCAAGCCTTCCCTCCGCGAATACTTGTGAAGTCATGCCCGGATGCGGACATCTGGCCTTCCTGGAGGAGCCGGCGGGATTCGCGGAACGCCTGGGATCTTTTCTGCGGAATCCGCGGGTGGGAACTGAGACCGCCGATGGCATACAGAACTTTGCGGGAACCTTACCGAATCCGAAGCAGGGCTTCTGATAAATTCCATTGGTCTATCCGAGTCAATTGAAAGGTCGGGCCAATGGTTATCAGAGTTCGGTTTTTGTCTGGCGCCATCTCCGCCGTCCTGATAATGCAACTTACGGCTTTCGGGGAAGCGACTGTCAAACATGAACCCACGCGTATCGGGGCATGGATCGATGCCGGCCAGGTGGTCAAAGGCAAGGTCGACAACGATGCCGACGTGGATATGCAAGTCATCACACGTTCCAAGGTCGCTCTGATCCAGCAGGCGACGATTAACGAACGGCTGCTTTTGACGGGGGCCTTGGGCGGCTTGTTTTTCTACTCGTTGCCTGTCGATCGCAATGGGCCCCATACCCGCCTCACCAAATTCACCGCGGTGCTGGAGGAGGCATCCGGCAAATACAAATTCGGCGATTTGGAAAAACCCGGCTTCGAAACCAAATTCGGGCTGTTCTTCGAGAAGTACAATCCCGATGCGAAAAATCTCGGCGAATACCTGTTCCGGTCGGGAGCCTATCCGGGATATATCCAAACCGGCGGCTGGTATATCCTCAATAGCGCCGGGTATTTCCTCCAAGGTATCCAAGGAAACCTTCATCTGATGGATGGCGGATTGGACGTGGAAGGATTTCTGTACATGGAGCGGGACCTGGAACCCACCTACGACCTCACGCCCGCTCTCATCGCGACTTATAGGGGATTAAAGGGGTTCGAGTTCGGGGCCGGGGCGGCGTTCAATCATTTGATACCGGCCAAGCCGAGCATCACCACGCCGGAAAACAGTTACAACAGCTACATCACCGATAGCGCAACGGGAAAACCCCGTTTGCTTACCTTTGCCGAGACCCAGCTTCCCGATTCCACTCCCGTACCGGGAAAGCAATACTATACCTTCCAGGGCACCAAGTTGATGGCACGGGCCAGCCTGAATCTCCAGGCCTATCTGAATTCCGACGCATTGAATCCGGAAGACTTGAAAATATACGGTGAGATCGCCGTCCTCGGCGTAAAGGACTACCCGGTCTATTACACGAATATCACCAAGCGCATGCCTCTCATGCTTGGCATGAACCTTCCGACATTCAAGCTGGTGGACAAGATGGTCCTGGAGATGGAGTACTACAACTCCGACTTCCCGAATTCCATCGAAGAGGTGTATGAAAAAACCCTCCCGATACCGGGAACCATCGGCGGAGTATCCACCCAGGCCCGGCAAGATTACGTAGACTCGCTGGCAACGCGACGCATGCTGCGCAATAAGATCAAGTGGACTTTCTGGATGCAGAAGGAGATCACTTCCGGTCTCGGCCTGACTTTCCAGGTCGCGAGCGATCATTTCCGACCGATGAATTTCAACCTGAAGCCGGCCTATGAGCCCGTCACGCAAACCTGGAACGACTGGTATTACATGTTCCGAATCAATTTCGGCTTTTAGCCCAAGCATATAGAAGGAGAGAACCATGGTTTTTACGAGGATGTTGATTGGATTAGGCCTGGGGGCCCTGCTGGCCGGCCCGGTTTATTCGCAGCTTAAGCCCGCGGAATCCACGAGCAAGCTGAAAAAGGTGCTGCATTTCACGAAATGCGGCGGCTGGGTCCATGTCGACGGCCAGAAGGACATGACGGACGTTCTGAATGTGCTTGCCAAGAAAAAAGGGTTCACTGTCGTACACTCGGCCGACGCCACCTTAATCAACCTCGCGAATTTGAAAACCTACAATGCCGTTGTCTGGGATAACAACGTGGACGGAGGCGCCTCGCTTCCGGATCCCGCTGCCAGGACCGCCGTCATCGATTACGCCAATCAGGGAGGCGGGTGGCTGCTGGTGCATGGGGCCGGGGATCACCACAACTCCTGGGCCGCCCTTCAGACGGTACTGGGAACGACATTTTCCACCCATGGGGCCCAAGGCGCGGGTGATATCATGTACGATGCCGAAGCCACCAAGCATAAGGAGCTGAAGTACATGATTGAAGGCCTTCCGCCCAAGGCCCACATTACGAAAGATGAATGGTATGCCTTCCAGAATACCTTACGGGGGAAGCCCGGCGTTACCGTGGTCGCTACCGTCGGAGGCGGATCGGCGGATGTCATCCTGCCGTACGGCGATAACAGCAAACCCGAGGATAAGACGTATGTGTGGGCCAAGGAAATGGGCTTGGGCAGAACATTATATACGGCAATCGGCCATGGCGGGAATCAGCTTTATGCGCAAGCGGACAGTTTCGCGGTAAAGTCGCTTTATGAAAACCTCCGGTATGTCGCCGGGGATTTCAAGAACGGTTGCACGAATAAAAACGCGGCTAACTTCGACCCGGATGCCAGAGTCGACGATGGGACTTGCGCGACGACGGGTTTGAACATGAAAGGCAAACCCGGCAATACGCTCGAAGTCAGCTACGGCAGTGAGATCACCTCCATCGCTTTTACCCACGCGGGCATCATTTCCGTTGTGCTACGGGATGCGAAAGGAGCGGTAGTCTGGAGGAAGTCAATCGAGTCGGGTTTCCAAGCCGAAATCGACGGAATGGTTCGGCCGGGAATTTATTACATCACGGCCATCCAAGGGAAAAACCAGGTTCACCAAAAATTGGTCCTGCTGTAAAACCGTCGGCTTTCAGGTGCGGCTGATCGCGGCCAACACCGCGTAGGCCACTTCTTCCCCGGTGATGTCCGAATGCCCGTGGACGTATTGATCCGCCAGCAGGTTGTGGATCTTCCCGGCCGTGAATTCATAAGCCGAACCCGCGGGCAATAACTTTCCGTTCACCGCCTCCGGGGTCATCTGCGCGCCGTTGCGGCCCATGCCCCCGTACTTGTCGTTCTTGTCCCCGATTCCGGCGGCAACCTGGCCGGCCAGCAAGGAAGCGGCCGGATAGGCCAGGCCCACGGCCTTGTCGTTTACCGTGCACGTCGCGATGATGGGGCCGCGCACCTGCTTGTTGAGGAGAACATTCCGGAAAGCGCCGGCATGGGTACCGTCCCATTTGTCCGCGAAGCCGTAGTGGGAGAAAGCGGCCTGCAGCAGGGACAGGGAATCAATGGGCACCGCTTTGGGATTGAGCTCTCCCTTGTCCAGGGCCCAGGCGGCCGAGGTCAGCAGGCGGCAGCCGAAACTGTGTCCGGCGAAATGGATCTTCAGGGGAGCGTGCAATTCCTTGATGGACCGGATGAGCGGCGCCAGCCCTTTGGTGCCGACCAATCCGGCGCGCGCCTTCATCTGGTAATAAGCGGTGAGGTTCAACAGGTTCAAGGCCGCCGACTTGATGCCCGAGAAGAAGGAGAGCAGACCGGCCGCTCCGCCATGGTTTCCCGCCCCGGGACCGGAAGTCGCGCCCAAGCCGGGTCCGGAAATCCCCGCTGCGCCACCCGCGTGGGCGGTGGAGGGAATCGGCAAGGGCTTGGAGAGACGGGTCATCACCTCGTGGCCGTCGAGCTTGAAGAAGTCGGGAGCGCCGTCGTCCGCGCCGGCTTTGGCATGGCCCGCATCGGGCTCCAGGGCGGCGCGCAGCAGTTCGGCGAATTCCTTCTGCGCCGCGGGGCTGTCCTGCAGCTTGGGAACCAGGGCCTTGGCCTGTTCCAGTTTCGCGTCCGCGTCCTTACCGCTGAAGAAGCCTTTCAGCGCTTGCAATTGCTCGACCACGGCTTTATCGGAAATTCCGCCGCCCAGGCCGGCCGCGCCACTGGGGATCAATTCCTGCTCGGCGAATTTCTTGGAGGGCCACAGTACGCAGGCCACCGCGAACTTGCGATCGGCCGTACCCGGAACACCCATATCCAAGCGCCTGCGGAAGCTGATCAGGAACTTCTCGCACAGGCGCCGGGCTTCGGCCATATCGTTATTCCAGCCATGGGAGAACACCAGCAGATCGGTGGGATTGCCCGGCTGCAGGGCGGCCTTCAAGGCCTTGGCCTGATCCGGGTTGGAGGCTTCGCCTTCCTTGGAGAACTCGATTTCGAAATAGGGGAATCCGCTTTGCATGCCCATACCGTCCTCCTTGATGTAAATACGCGCGGAAAACCCGCGCTCAAACCGACTGGATGGCCCGCATCAGATCGACGAGGCCACTGCCTTGGAAATACCTTTCCCGCTTGAGATCCGTCGCGGTTCCGGTGAAAATCTCTTTGATCTTCTCGGGTTGCCCCATGTATTCGCGCCGCACGGAAAGGAAAGCCGCGATAACGCCGGATACGTGCGGGGCCGCCATGCTGGTGCCGCTATGCTCGCGGTACAGGCAGGTGGCGCCATTGATGTTGGCTTCCACCTCGGCCCGCGGCGCGCCGGCGGCGCAGGAGACGATCTTCTCCCCGGGCGCGACCAGGTCGGGCTTGAGGCGGCCATCTCCGGTGGGACCCTTGGAAGAGAAATACGATACGCCGTAGATATGCGGGCTGTCGCGATGGGTCGAACCTACGGTGATGGCCAAGTCGCTGTTGCCGGGATCATTGATGGAAAGATCCATCCCCGAGGCGACCTGTCCCTTGAAATAATCGTTCACGTAAGCATACCCGGTATTACCCGCGGCCACCACCACGGTGACGCCGGAACGCACCATGCGGTTCACTTCCACGCACAAGGGGCTTTGCCCGCAGGCGAACCACTCCGGATCGAAATCGTATCCCAGGCTCATGTTGATCCCATGGATGCGCAAGCGGCGGCCGTTGGCGTTCACTTCCTGCACGTAGTCCAAGGCCGCGATCAGGTTGCTCACCTGGCCCTGGCCGTCGGCATCGAGCACCTTGAGGCTTACCAGCCTGGCCTTGGGCGCCATACCAGCGATAGCCGCGTACTCGGTCTTCATGTAGGTGATTTCGCCGTGCTCATCGCGCTGGCGCACGTATGCAGCGGGAAGACCTTCCTTGATTTCGCCGGCGATGATGCCGGCCACGTGGCTTCCGTGCCCCAGGCCATCCTTGAGGGGATCGTCCTCGTTGGTGAAATCCTTGTGGTAGGTCTTGTCCCCATCGGCTTCCAGGTTGCCGTGGAGTTTGAAATGGGGATGATTCTTGTCGATGCCCGAATCCATCACCGCCCAGACCACGCCCTTGCCCTCGGCGGAAAAAGAGAAGCGCGCGGCATCGGCCTTGACTGTGCGGACGGATTTGTCGATAAGGGCCTTGACCGGAAAATCGGGCCACACCTTGTAAATCGCGCGGACCATCTTCCCATGCACGCCGCGAACGCGGCCCAGGCCGCGTTCCGCGGGCTTGGCGACGCCATTGGAGTCCATGGTAAAACGATCCCGTTCCACCAGGGCGCGGATGACACCGGCTTGCAGGCTGCCGAAAAGGTATTGTTCGCTGGTATGCTTGTTGATCGCGTTGGCCGGCGCGGCCTTCAGTTCTTTGACTACCACGGCCAACAGCCCGCGAACCGCCTCGCGCGCCGCGGCGCGGCCTCCGGGGAAATCCAGATTCAGGTCGACGATGACGGATTCGAATGCGCCCAGGTCGACCGACTTGGATTTGCCTTTGCCTTTGCCTTTGCTTTTGAGATCGGCAGCGGAGGACTTAAGGACGGTGGCACCGGATTTTTCCATGCGCTGGAGCATGGGGATGGCGATGACGCTGCTGTCCATGGTACCGGGATGGAAGCCACCGCCGGAAGTATCTCGGATGGATTTACCTGATTGGCCCGCGCCCGTAGATCGCTTCGGCATTACCCTTCCCGCTTGGCGGTCCGGTATGGACCCTAATCGCCGCGAAAAGGTAACACTTTCGCGAATCGGGGCACATGCAGGTTACGGGTCACATGCAAGCAACCTATCGATTCTGGAATTTCGGTATCAGGGTTTTCTTTCCATATCGTCATCGCCCAGGTCCCCGGAGGCTTCGATGTTCCGGCGGATGCGTAGCACGGAGCCGCCGCAAGTCCCGTCCCCTTTAAGGACCAGGACCCCCGTGGTATCCGGAACTGAAGCCGAATCCAGGCAGCGGGCCAATTCCACGCCTGCGAACCAATGATCCACCGCCAATTGCAGCACCACGCTGTTCAGGGAATCCGCCTTGATCTTGAGACCGGACGGATTATCGAAGTCCAACCCTTCGCTGAGGTTGAGCTGTAGCGAGAATGACCGCACGGGTCCTGCCGCGCTATCCGTATGGCCCCGGATAATCATGTTGGGCGCGGCCGCGCTTCCCGTATCCCCGCCCTCGCTGCCATGGCTCGATTCCGATTCCTGCTCGACCAACCCCAGCCCGACCTTGCGGTATACGCCTTCCGGCAACCGGAACCGGCTCACGGGAGGAACCGAGCTGCCAACGATCAGATCCATGGCGAAAGCGCCCTTGATGGAAACTTCATCGCTGTCGCAGGCGACACCGGTGGCCTGGGCGCAAGAGATGCCGGTGGGCAATTCGAAATCGATCTTCTCTACTTGTACGGTGATGGCGGTCAGGATCAACGCCGCGCCTCCGGAGTCCCGTACAGTGAAGGTTCCGTCGGGATTGCGCACCACGCCGGTCGAAGCCTTCCGCAGAACCGTATCGCCGGCCGAACCGGCCTTGAAAGCCAAGGTCACGTCCGCCAAGGGGGGATTACCCGCTCCCGCCCCGCCGGCCACGCGATCGGGAGCGCATTGGGTCAGCAGCAGGCAGAGCCAAGCCAGGTGGAAACGGAATCGCTTGCTCATCTCAGGGTTTCCTCTCCCGCGTAAGCGGGAATAATTGCAGGTTCACCTGGTACACCGCATCGGCCTGGGTCTGGGTACCGGCGAAATCGAGAACCTCTTTCCAAACCGTCTCGAGCCGGACCTTCAATTCCGCGAAAGCGTTTTTCGAGAGCCCGATGGTCACGGAACGCACGTCGCGTTCCGGCTGGGAAATGGTCTTGAGGGAATCATGGGCCAATTGGATGGCGGCCATATGGTAGTTGCGCATCGCGAGGGTGGAGGTTTCGGCCTCAGTGCTTATTACCGGATCGACCAAGGACCACTTGCCGTCCGCTTCATTCTGCCGGATCAATCCCAACCGCAGCAGCACCTCGCGCGCGGATTCCACCTGGGAAACCGTGACGCGGGGAAAGATACGTTCCGCGATCCAGCCGCTTTCACCCGCAAAGCCGGGATGCGTCATCAGCTCGCGCACTACGGGGATGTACCAATGGCTGAAGAATTCGTATTGGGATTTATCCAGGGTCTTGACCGCGGTATAGCGCTTGTTCTTCAGGATCTTCTGGTAGAAAAGATTCTTCTCGTCCAGGCTTCGCGCCTGCCCGTATCCCACCAGGCTCTGGAAGAAATCGGTTTCCTGCCGGTTGAGCTTGAACGCCTTCGCCGCGGTCACGGCGTTGGTCGAGCTCAAGGTCCGTTTACCCTGGATGACCTGTTGCAGGAAGTTGGGCGAGGAAAATCCGGCCTTCTTCGCGAAGATACGATAGGACAACCGCGGCGTGGCCCGCTTGAGCGCGGCAAAGGCGTCTTGCAGGAAGGCGCGATAGTCCAGGTACGTGAAGAGATCCGGTTTCATGATTGCCTGTAGGGCCGCGAAGGCGGCTCCCGGTTACCCGGAAGCCGCTTCCGATCAGGGCGCCTTTACGACCACCTCGTCATCGTCCGTGTCATCGGCATCCTTACCGCCGCCGGCGACGTCCTTATCCAGGTCGTCGCCGTCGTCGTGATCCGAGACGTCCTTATCGTCATTGGAGTTGTCATCGTTGTCGCAGCCGTTGACGTCAGCGCTATCCTGATCATCCTTGTCGTCGTTCGCGACTTCATCGGAGTCGTCCGTGTCCTTTTCGTCGTCGATGCCTTGCTTCTCGTCATCGCCGCAGGTGACACCGGTGCCGACGGGGCCGGCGTGTTTGCCCGCCTGCAGGGCACTGGTCGGACTGCTGGATGTCGATTCACCGACCCCCATGCAGCCCACCAACGCGGACATGAATACGCCGACCGCTCCAAGCGTCAGCGCTAATCTCAAATCGATTTTATTCACCTTGATCTCCTTGGTTGAACCGGAGAGCGATCCATTTGCCCTCCGGAAGAGAATATACCCCGCTTCCGAAAGGATAATTAAATTTCAAATGACTTTCATTTGATTCACTAAATATTACGTAACTCTATATTATATAAGATTTTACAAGTTTTAAATAAGACTTTTTTAAATTTTTTTGAATTTATTTTGATTCATTTAGTGGCAGAGGGGATGCCCTGGCCCTCTCAGCCGGTTTGCGAAAATTACCTTGTTAGCCATGCCACCAACAAAACGTGGTTCGAATCCTGTACCCGAGCTCCGGAAGCGCACAGGGAAATCGGCGCGTCCCCGCAAGTCCGATCCGGAATCCGCGCGTCTCCGCAAGCCACCCCCCGGGACCAAGGCCAAGAGTGAATCCGCCAAGCCAGGCAAACTCGCCGCCGCCGAGGCCGCCCTGCGCGCTGCCGGCATGGCCTATCCCGAAGTCACGGAAGATTTTCCCTGGGGCCATCGCACCTTGAAGGTCAAAGGCAAGGCGTTCATCTTCATGAGCAATGAGGACGGCGCGTTGGGCCTGTCCGTAAAGCTTCCCGCCTCCGCCGACTTCGCCCTGATGCAGCCGTTCGCGAAACCGACAGGTTATGGACTGGGGAAAAGCGGTTGGGTCAGCGCCACTTTCACGACCAAGGATGCGGTGCCGGTGCCCTTGCTGCTGGCATGGCTGCGGGAAAGCTATCGCGCCATCGCCCCTAAAAAGCTCGCCTCGCTGGTGCCCCGCTGAGGTAACATTCGAGTTACCCTGGGGCGCCGATAGGCAACGGCTTCGGCTATTTCCCGGCGTTTCCACGGGATTTCCGTTCCCCCTGCCATACTCCTATTTTGAAACATAAGCGGCCCGCACCGGGTCCAGCAGAGGAGGAAGCCATGGCAACCCATCATGCACCTCACCCCGACGTGCGTCGCACGGCCGGAAAAGGCCGGGAGACGCACCCATATTCCGGAAAAGGCGGTTCCCGCCACGGTTACCAATCCAGCAATGAAATCGAGGACATGGGGATTTTCGACAGCGAGCCCCAAAAGGAACCCAGTAAGGATCGGCGGCACAGCGCGAAATCCATTGACGATAACGGCTACCGAGAGCGAAAATGATGCTGTCTGAACCGGCCCTCAATGCGCGAACTGCGATATTATTTGGAACTTTCCGATGTCGCGCACCGGGACCAGGCCCCCATTTCATTTTCCGTAGCCGAAGGATTGTTGCGCGGCATGGACTGGAAGTTGCAGCCGGCTTCGGAAGAAGCGGAGCCGAGCGCTCCGTTCATGCTGTTCCTGGATGAAGGCGAATCGTTCTTCATGCTCATGCCCGAGGACGATGGACTGCGGGTGACCGCCCGCGTACTGGACAAGTGGAACCTGCTCGGGTTGATGACCAAGGACAAGACCTTCACCCTGAACTTCGGGGTGCTCGGCATCGACGAGTCCCTGAATCTGCTGAAATTGTTCTACGAGGACAATTACCCGTCCTTACGTGCCCTGGAAAAACGCATGGGCTGAATGGGCCAAGCCGCCGTAATCTATACTACTGTACATTTGAACAGTAATAGTTAGATTATCGGGGGATGATAGCCACGGTCCGGCCCCCCCAACCCCTCTCCGATTTCCATCCCGCCATAGCGGCCTGGTTCCGCGACAAGCTCGGTGATCCGACGCCGGTTCAAGAGCAGGCATGGGAAGCCATCCGCCGCGGCACGCATACCTTGATCGCGGCGCCGACGGGCTCGGGCAAGACCCTGGCGGCCTTCCTGACCATCCTCAACGATCTGGTGGTGAAATCGTGCGCGGGCGATCTCGCGCGGACCACGACGGTATTGTACGTCTCCCCGCTTAAGGCGCTGAGCAACGACGTCGAGAAGAATCTCAACCGCCCCCTGAAGGATATCCAGGACGCGCTTTTCCAGACCGAGCTTCGCCAGGTGGAGATCGCGGTCGCGGTACGCACCGGGGATACGCCGGCCGCCGAGCGCGCGGCGATGATCAAGGCCAATCCGCATATCCTCATCACCACGCCGGAATCGCTTTTCCTATTGCTGACGAGCAAGCGCGGCCGCGACATGCTCAAGAACGTACGCACCGTGATCATCGACGAAATCCACGCCCTGGTCGCCGAAAAGCGCGGCGCCCATCTGGCGCTTTCGCTGGAACGGCTGCGGGCCTTGGCGGGCGCCGACCTGGTCCGCATCGGACTTTCGGCCACCCAGAAGCCCATCGAAACGGTCGCCCGATTCCTCACGGCCGGTGATGCCTGTACCATCATCGATACCGGACACCGCCGCAAGCTGGACATCCAGGTGGAATTACCCGCCTCGCCGCTGACCGCGGTGATGGCCGGCGAAGTCTGGGACGAAGTCTACGGCCGCGTGGAGCAATTGATCGGCGAGCATCAGACGACCTTGATCTTCGTGAATACCCGCAGGCTCGCGGAGCGGGTGGCCCATCGCCTTAGCCAGACCCTGGGCGAGGACAAGGTGGCGGCCCATCACGGCAGCCTGTCCCGGGAACGTCGCTTCACCGCCGAGCAGCGCCTCAAGAACGGCCAGTTGCGGGCCCTGGTGGCCACGGCCTCCCTGGAACTGGGCATCGACATCGGATCGGTGGATCTGGTGATCCAAATCGCCTGCCCGCGATCGATATCGGCCTTCCTGCAGCGCGTCGGCCGCGCCGGCCACGCCGTGGGCGGCACGCCCAAAGGGCGCATCTTTCCGCTGACCCGGGACGAACTGATCGAAGCGGCGGCGCTGCTCGACGCGGTGCGCCGGGGCGAACTCGACTCCCTGCGCGTACCGGACAAGCCCTTGGACATCCTGGCCCAGCAGATCGTGGCCGAGACCGCCAGCCGCGAATGGGGCGGCGCGGAACTATACCAGCTATGCCGCCGCGCCTACCCGTATCGCGATCTCACCCGCCCCGAGTTCGACGAAATCGCGGGCATGCTCTCCGAGGGCTTCACCACCCGCCGCGGCCGCCGCGGTTCCCACGTGCACCGCGACGGCGTCAACGACCGCCTGCGGGGACGGCAGGGCGCGCGTCTGACGGCGCTTACCAATGGCGGCGCCATCCCGGATACCTTCGACTACGAAGTCCGTCTCGAGCCCGGTAATACCTTGCTGGGATCGATCAACGAGGACTTCGCCATTGAAAGCATCCCGGGGGATATCTTCCAGTTGGGGAACAACAGTTGGCAAATCCTGCGGGTGGAGGGCAGCACGGTGCGCGTCGCCGATGCCCATGGCCAGCCCCCTTCCCTGCCCTTCTGGCTGGGCGAGGCCCCGGGCCGCAGCGATGCCTTCTCGGCCGCGGTCTCGCGGGTGCGCGCCACCGTTTCGGATCTACTGGGCGAGGGTCCCATTCTGCAGGAGCGCGTGGAACTGCAAGGCTCGGGGCCCGGCGCCGCCTGGAAGCGTCCCGCCCTGGATTGGCTCTCCGGAGAGGTGGGCCTGGTGGAAGCCGGAGCCGAGCAATTGATCGATTACCTGGCCTCGGTCAAGCTTTCCCTGGGAGTAATGCCCGGCATCGGCACTTTGGTGCTGGAACGATTCTTCGACGATGCGGGCGACATGCACATGGTGTTGCATTCGCCCTACGGCAGCCGCATCAACCGCGCCTGGGGACTTTCGCTGCGCAAGCGCTTCTGCAAGAAATTCAATTTCGAATTGCAGGCCGCCGCCACCGAAGAGGGCATCATCCTTTCCTTGGGCGCCACCCACAGCTTTCCGCTGGAAGAGGTGTTCCAATACCTGCGCTCCGGCACCGTGCGGCATATCCTCATCCAAGCCCTGCTGGATGCGCCCATGTTCGAAGTGCGCTGGCGCTGGAACGCCACCCGCGCCCTGGCCATCTCGCGCAACCGCAACGGCAAGAAGGTGCCCCCGCAATTACAGCGCATGGCCGCCGAGGATTTGGTGGCCCTGGTCTTCCCTGATCAACGGGCTTGCTTCGAGAACATCCAAGGCGAACGCGAGGTCCCGGATCATCCCCTGGTGCGCCAGACCATCGCCGATTGTCTTACCGAGGCCATGGACATCGACGGTTTGGAACGCATCCTCGCCGATATCGAAGCGGGGAAACTGATCCTGGAAGCGCGCGATCTCAAAGAACCCTCTCCCCTGTCACAGGAAATCATCAGCGCCCGGCCCTACGCTTTCCTCGACGATGCGCCTTTGGAAGAACGGCGTACCCGCGCCATCCAGAGCCGGCGCTACCTCGATCCCGCCGAAGCGGGAGACCTGGGACGACTCGATCCCAAGGCTATCGAGGCGGTATGCGCGGAGGCCTGGCCCCAGGTGCGCGGCTCGGACGAATTGCATGATGCCCTGATGCTGACGGGATTCCTGACCGAAAGCGAAACCGCGGAATGGTCGGACTACCTGCGGACGCTCCAGGCGGACAACCGCGTGGCGAGCCTGCGCATCGCCGGAATGAACCCCGCAGCGAATGACGGCGACTCCGCCGCCCCGAAGGACCGCGACCCGGTCGACCACCACCCCGGTCGGCCAACCCCTTCCTTCTGGGTCGCCGCCGAGCGCTTCCACCAGGCCCTGGCCGCTTTTCCCGGCGCCGAAGTGCTATGGACGGGAACGGTGGCGCCGCCAAACGACAATAAAACCTGGTCGGAAGAAGAGGCCCTGCTGGAAATCCTCCGCGGACGGATGGAGTCATTGGGACCGGTAACCGGCGCGAGACTGGCGGCCGACGCGGGCATCGACGCAAGCCGGGTGGAATTCACCCTGCTCTCCCTGGAGCAAGAGGGA
>JAHFCH010000278.1 GCA_023249635.1 Fibrobacterota bacterium | reverse complement strand
TTTACGGCCAACAGCTTGGTGACCATGTCCCGCTGCGCGGCCTCGGCGTCCTTGAAGGCCGCGTGGTCGGGCGAAACCTTGGGCAGGTTGGTGCCCGCCAGGTAATTACCGATGGTCTGGGGGATGATGAAATAGCCGTCGGCCAGGCCCTGCATCAGCGCGCTGGCGCCCAGGCGGTTGGCGCCATGATCCGAGAAGTTCGCTTCGCCCAGCACATGCAGGCCGGGGACGTTGCTCATCAGATTATAATCCACCCACAGGCCGCCCATGGTGTAATGCACGGCGGGGTAGATGCGCATCGGGACCTTGTACGGGTTCTCGTCGGTGATGCGGAAGTACATATCGAACAGGTTGCCGTACTTTTCCTTCACCTTGGGCTCGCCGATGCGCTTGATGGCGTCGGCGAAATCCAGGTATACGGCCAGGCCCGAATGGCCGACGCCCATGCCCTTGTCGCACACGTCTTTCGCATTGCGTGAGGCCACGTCGCGGGGAACCAGGTTGCCGAAACTCGGATAACGTTCCTCGAGGAAGTAATAGCGTTCCGCATCCGGGATGGTTTCGGGCGAGCGCTTGTCACCGGATTTCTTGGGCACCCACACGCGTCCGTCATTGCGCAGGCTCTCGGACATCAGCGTGAGCTTGCTCTGATGACTGCCGGTAACGGGGATGCAGGTGGGATGGATCTGGGTATAACAGGGATTGGCGAAGTACGCGCCGCGCTTGTGCGCGCGCCAGGTCGCGGTGACGTTGCTGCCCATGGCGTTGGTCGAGAGGTAGAACACGCGGCTGTAGCCGCCCGTGGCCATGATGACCGCGTCGGCTTCGTGGCGTTCGAGTTGGCCGGTCAGGAGATCGCGCATGATGACGCCGCGCGCCTTGCCGTCGATGATGACGAGATCCAGGAATTCCTTGCGCACGTACATCTTCACGTTACCCAGGCCCACCTGGCGCATCATGGTCTGGTAGGCGCCCAGCAAAAGCTGCTGGCCCGTCTGACCGCGGGCGTAGAAGGTGCGCGATACCTGGGTGCCTCCGAAGGAACGGTTGTCCAGGAGTCCGCCGTAGTCGCGCGCGAAGGGCACGCCCAGGGCGACGCATTGATCGATGATGTTGACCGAGACCTGCGCGAGCCGGTATACGTTGGCCTCGCGGGCGCGGAAGTCGCCGCCCTTGACGGTGTCGTAGAACAGGCGGTGCACGCTGTCGCCGTCGTTGGGGTAGTTCTTGGCGGCGTTGATGCCGCCCTGGGCCGCGATGCTATGGGCGCGGCGCGGGCTATCCTGCCAGGTGAAGGTATGCACGTTGTAGCCGAGTTCCGCAAGGCTCGCGGACGCTGATGCGCCGGCCAGGCCGGTACCCACCACGATGATCTTGTACTTGCGCTTGTTGGCCGGGTTCACCAGCTTCATGTGGAACTTGTATTCGTCCCACTTCTTGTCCATCGGACCCGGAGGGATTTTCGCGTCGAGGATCATTTACGGCGTTCCTCCGTGTTGCAGAAAGGCCCATACGGCCAGTGAAGCGAAGCCCCCGCAGATGAGCGCGGCGTAGGCGAAGCCCGCCGCCTTGACGAGCGGCGTGTATTTCGGATGGTTGAAGCCCAGGCTCTGGAAGCTGCTCTGGAAGCCGTGCGCCAGGTGGGAGAAGATGAGCGTGAAGACGACCAGGTAACCGGCCATGTACCACCATTGCGAGAAGGCCCGCATCATATTGGAGTACAGGTCCTTCATCTCCACGCCAGCGTAGGTGACCGTGGGCATGACGTTTCCAAGACCCGCTCCCGCGAAGCGGAAATTGGCGATATGAATGATGATGAAGACGAGGATGGCGGTGCCGGTCATCATCATCAGGTAGCTGTTCTTGTTCTTGCTGCTGCTCTTCTTCACCTCGTAGGCCACCGGACGCGCCCGCTTGTTCTCGAGGCTCAAGGTGATGGCCAGGTAAACGTGGGCCAGGATGGAGACGACCAGGATTACTTCGGTCGGGATGATCAACTCGGCGATGGTGTGCAGCAGCAGGTGGCCGTACTGGTTGAAGCGTTCGGCGCCGGCCAGCATGCCGAGATTCCCGACGAGGTGGGCCAGCAGGAAGCCGTACCAGACCATGCCGGTAAAGCCCATCAGCTGTTTCCGCCCGATTGAGGAGGAGAGGTATTTTTTCAGTGCGTGCATCCCGGGGGCCTTTCCACACGGGATCGGACCCGCGCGATAGCGGCTGAATGTAGCAAAACCGCCGCCCCGCCGTCCCGGATCGCCGGCGCGGCCTCAGTGTCCCCGCAGCGCGGGCGTTCCCAATTGTTGCGCCAGGAACTCGGTCTCGGCCTTCCACAGGATCTCCTGATTGTCCGCGTCCCGGACGCCATGCCCCTCGTCACCGAAAGTCAGGAACCATACCGGCACGCGGTGGGCCTTGAGGGCGGTGAATATACGTTCCGATTCGCCGTAAGGCACCCGGGGATCGTTGCGCCCATGCACCAGCAGCAAGGGGGTGCGGATGCGATCGGCCCGGGTGAGCGGGGAAATACTGTCGAGGAAGGCGGCCATGCGGGGATCGCGCTCGTCCCCGTATTCGGCCCGACGCTGGTCGCGCCGGTACCCGCTGGTCTTCTTGAGGAAGGTGGGGAAATGGCTGATGCCCACCCCGCTGACGCCGGCCTTGAGCCTTGGCCCGTATTCGACCAACGAAGCCAGGGACATGAAACCGCCGTAGGAACGACCCGCTACCGCCACCTTGCCCGCGTCCAGGTACGGCTGGGTTTTGATCCAATCCAGCAGGGCCCCGATATCGCGCACGCTGCCCATGCGCTGGTAGCCGTCATCGGCCTTGAGCCAGCTTTTGCCGTACCCGCTGGAGCCGCGCACGTTGGGTAGGATTACGGCATAGCCCATGCGGCCGGCCAGGAATTGCAGGTACGGATCGAATCCCGGTCGTGATTGCAGTTCCGGACCGCCATGGATTTGGACGATTACGGGGCGCGGGCCCGGGAAGGCGGCGCTGTCCGGACGGTAAACCCAAGCCGGTACCTTGCCGATGCCCGGACTCGGGTACCGTACGAGTTGCGGGGTCCGGAAGGCTTCGGCGGGCAATCCGCCGGTTTCGCTGAAGGTCCAGCGCGCGCAGCGATCCGCGAAGACATCGCAAACGTACACGTCCCCGGGTGAGGCGGCGTTGGAAACCGTCAGGGCCAATTCGTGGGGTTTGGCGGCGGGCCGGAATGCGCCCTCCAGCATGACGCCGGCGGGCGCGTTGGCCAAGGCCTTCGGCTCTTTGCGCCCGGGTTCCAAGACCCACAGGCGGCTGAAGCCGTCTTCGTTGACGGTATAGGCCAGGGTACGGCGATCGTCGGCGACCGTGACCCATTCCACGTCCCACGGGCCAGGGGCGGAAAGCGCTACCGGTTCGCCGGCGGCATGCCGCAAGGGCCCGCCGAAAGCGGCCGAGCCGGTGTCCGTTCGCGCCGAGTCGGCGCGCATCAGATATAGGCGATGGGCTTCGCCGCCGCGATCCGAAGTGAAGACTACCGACCAGCCGGTGTCGTTGCCCTTGCCGGCCGCGGCCCATGCCGGGGTGCGGATCCAGGCGGCATCGTCGACATAGGACGGCGGACCTCCCGGAGTCAACAGGGTCAAGGCGCCGCCGGGTATCTCCAACGCGTACAGCTCCGCCTCGGAAGCCGAAACGTAGCGTTGTACCAACAGGCGTTTGCCGTCCGGCCGCATATCCATGGGCGACCAGGTGCCCGGCAGGCTTAAGACCAGGCTGTCCCACCCGTCGCTGCGCCCCAAGCGGATGTCCCAACGATCGCTTCCCTGGGGCACGTGGGCATAGGCGAAGCTCACGCCGTCGTCGCCCCACATCAGTCCGTCCACGCGGCCCGGGGGCATTCCCATGGCCCGATGGGAACCGGTACGCAGATCATACAAGCGCAGTTGGAACTGCTCATCACCGGCTGCGTCGAAGGTGTAGAGGAAATTCCTTTTCGCGGGTAAGGGATTGAAATGGAAAGTGGAGATGCGCCGCGGGAAGAAGGTTTCCTGCCGGCGATCAGCGCCCGCATTGGCTACGTGATATGCCTGTGGATATCGACCCATGATGGTGCCGATATGCATGCCCGTATCGGCCCAGCCCCAGAATCCCGCGGAGCGGACCTGGACGTAATTATCCAGGGGTTCGAGCAGGGACGTATCGAAGGCGGGCGGCTTGCCGTTGGGCTGGAATTTCTCCAGGCCGTTCTTGTCTCCGGCGTAAGTGGCGAGCACGGTGAACGCGACGAGTACGGCGCAGGCCGGTAGGGCGGGGAAGAGTGCTGGGCGGCCGGATGGCATTGGGATCCCAATGTAGCTATCGGGCCGCCAACGCAGGCGCGGCTACGATAGGCGATCTAGTAGCGGTGGGCGAACTAATAGCGATAGGCGAATGTCGCCAGGGCGCGATGCTCGCGGTTATCCAGGCTCAAACCGTCCCCCGCCAAGCCCCAGAAGGCGTAGGAATACGCCAGGTCCAGGGAAAGCGCCCCGCTGAACAGGAATCCCGCGCCCATGCTGACGCGATGCATATCGTAGGTGGGATCGAACGCGGTCTCGGGGAGGGTATTCAAGGTATAACCCGCGCGCAGCACCATATTGGCGGGAGGGAGGAATTTTTCCCCGCCCACGGAAAAGATCATTTCGTCGTGGTAGCCGGCCTTCTGCAAGGTGGATGCGCTGCGCGGCCCGTAACGATATTGGCTCCAGCCGTTGAGACGCGCGTCAGCGGCGACCAGCCAACTATCGCCTTGGTAGGCCATGCCCGCTTTGGTCTGGAAGGGAAACCGTACCCGGTAATTCGTTTCCGAATTCCCGACATTCTTTTCCTCGTACACTTCCTCCAGATTGAAGATGTTTTCCCACAGCACCATCGACACCCCCAGCTTGAGGCGCGGGGTGACCTTGAACATCAGGGAAGGTTCCAGGTCCAAGCCATCGTAATTGCGCAGGTAGCCCACCGTGCCGCTGTCGTCCACGACAATCTCTTCCGTACCCGAAACGTATCCCGCCGCAAGCCCGAAGGAGATGTCCGGCGCCACGTCGACGCCCATGCCCATGCGCCAGGCCGAGAGTCCGCCGTCGGCGCGGTAGGCGTACTCGCCCCGTTGCGCCGAAAGGCCGTCCGCATACCCGATGACGTCGGCGAAGGTGCGCGGGCGGTAATACCCGAACGCGAAAGTAAGGCCGCCGCGCGTGACGGGAACGGGAAGCAGGTACGCCAGTGATTGGATGCGGGTGTCCTCCTGCCGTAAGGTGGTGGAGGGATAGCCGTTGGCGTGATCGACGCCGGCGATCACGCTGCGCTCCAGGGATAGGGAAAACTCATGCTTCTTGACCGCGCTGAGCCCGGCGGCATTGTAATAGAGCGCCGAGCCGTCGGCGGCCACGGCGGAATAGCTTCCGCCCAGGGCCATGGGACGCGCGGCGATGTCCTGGGCCCGGCCCAGCCCAAAGGGATTATCGTCCGCCGCGAAAGCGGAGAACGCCAAGAGCGGTATCAGCATTGGGAATCGCATCAGCGGCGCCTGCCTTTCTGCAGCTTGGGATGATCCTCGCCCGATCGGGAATCCCCGGAGGATTTCTCCTCCTGCCGCGATTCCTTCGGCGATTCCTTGGCTTCGGGCGCGGGTTCTTGGGAAGGAGCGGGATCGGTATTGTACTTGGGCGCCGGCCCGGTCGTCTCGGAAGGCGCGGAGGCGGCAGGGGATTCCGAACGACGGCCCTTGCGCAATTCCGGATGCCCGGCCGCGGGCGCGAAGATGCGCTTGTCGGAATGGTAGGGACCGGACGCGCCGCCCCCGATCACCGTGCCCCCGTGATAATCGCCACCGTAACCGCGGCGGTACCCCGATCGGCGCCAGTAGGGGTCGTCATGCCAATAGGCCCCGTAGTAATCACGGTAGCGGGAGGAATAGAAACCCAGGCTCACGATAGGCGCGTCCCAAACGTCCAGGGGGTAACCGCGGTAATACGGGGACTGATCGTAGTAGTTGTTCACGATGACGGTGCCGGGCCGGGAAAGGGTATCCGCGGGTTGCGATGCCAGGGAATCGGACTCAGGCGACTGGGAATACCCCTCCGCGGAATCGACCGCGCGTGCGGTATACCCACGCGTATAAAGCTGGGTATAACAGCCGGTAAGGCATCCCGCCAGGGAGAGAAGCGAAAAGAGGGCAATGGTTCCGGCTGGACGGTGTATCAGCATACCTGTTTGGAAAAGCAAGCCCTATGCCCGGTTCCAAAAGCCGACCGGTCCACTAAATCAGGCTGAAATCAGGAAAGGGAGGGGATTAGGGGTGTCCACGCGGTGGACGGTGTCCACGTCTTGGACAGGATAAGGATCAGGTTTGCGTGGAAAGCGCCAGGGATTTCCGCACCCGGTCTACGAGGGCCGAAGGCGAGAAAGGTTTGGCCAGGAATT
>JAHFCH010000084.1 GCA_023249635.1 Fibrobacterota bacterium | reverse complement strand
TAGGTTGTCGTAGTAACCAACCAACATAATCCAGAGGCTTCCCTTTTCAATACTGCCCATCCGGATCCCGGTGCACATTTGGATCCTAAGTTTTGATCCCAATCGAGTGCAGGCTATTTAGTCCCTGCAATCGCCGCCTGGGCGTCGGGCGTAAAGCAAATACACTACGCGTGTTTTGCATTTACGCCCGACGCCAAACGCCCGACGCCCGACGAATTGCGCCTACGGGCGCAATTGATTCTAATCAGCTCGCACTTCCTCGCACCGATCTTCAGATCGAATCGTAAATCACGACCTTGTTCCAGAACGTTCCGCACTTCTCCCGGAAGGTGTCATGGATCGGGTGCTTCTGGTATACCTCTTCGGCGGCCGGGTCGGAAAAGA
The DNA here is from genome assembly GCA_023249635.1 of Fibrobacterota bacterium. Taxonomy (GTDB): domain Bacteria; phylum Fibrobacterota; class Fibrobacteria; order UBA11236; family UBA11236; genus Chersky-265. Next base: position 25,304 of record JAHFCH010000084.1, on the reverse strand, counting down.
CCACGGTCAGGGCGTAGGAATAGCTGCGATCGATCACGGGACGATCGGTGGCGGCGGGCCTGCCCAGCCACAGATGCTTGACTCCCGGAATGGCGGACATGGCGAGGGCCAGTTCCTCGTATTGGCGGACCTGGGCGGGGGTGGTTTCCGGCTTCAGCCAGAAATAGACGGCGTGCACGAACATAGGCGTTCCTCTTTCTTCGGGTCGGTTAATCAAGTCGGTTCTGGTGATAACGGCGGTAGAAGTCCCAGAAGGCCTCCGCCGAACGGTCGTAGGTGAAATGCAGGGCGCGCTCCCGGGCCTTGGATTTGAAGGCCTGCAGCCGATCGGGATCGCATGCGAGCGCGGCGATCTTGGCTTCCAGGTCGCCGGGCTTGCCGTTCTCGAAGACAAGCCCGCACTCCCCGTTCACGATGATTTCCTGCGGGCCGCCCTCATTCGAGGTAACACAGGGGATACCCGAAGCCAAGGCTTCGACCACGCTGTTCCCGAAGGTGTCCGTGAGGCTGGGGAAGACGAGCATATCGGCCGAAGCGAAAACGCCGGCCAGGTTCTCACCCTGCACCACGCCGGTGAAATGCACATCCATGCGACCGGCGAAGCGTTCGTGCAAGCCTTTGCGGTACGGCCCTTCGCCCACGATGGTCAGGCTCAGGCCGGGGATACGGGCGGCCAGGGCGGGGAAGACGTCGGCCAGCGCGTCCAGGTTCTTCTCGCGCGAGATGCGACCGACATAAAGCAATTTCACGCCGGTGGCGGGTAGGCGCAAGGCCTGCCAGGCTCCGTTGCCCGCCTTATCCGGGTGGAAATTGGCGAAGTCCACGCCCCGGGGCAGCTTGTAAATGCGCCGGTCGGGTACGCCCATCTCCCGCACCTTGACGCGATAGGCTTCCGAGGGAACGATCACCGGTCCCATCCAGCGGGTCATGAGCACCGTCCAGGTATTGATGATCCAAACCCCCAGCCGGTTTTTCACCAGCAGGCGCGAGTAGGTGATGATATCGGTACGGTAATGGCTGACGGTCTTGATGCCCGCGAACTTGGCCACCACCAGGCATTGCACCGAAACCGGCCCCGGCGTCTGGAACTCGATTACGTCGACGGGATGCCGGTACAGGAATTCGATGAAGCTGTCCAGCCTAAGCATGGCCACTTCGCTGGCGGCGTATCCCGCCTGTTCCATGGAAAACCTGCCGGGGGCCATGACCACGCTGTCGCCCGGACCTTCGCGGCGCGGTTGTTTGCTGTGGAAGGCGGTACCGAAAATGTACACGTGCCGCCCCTGCTTCCGCAATTCGCGCAGGATGATGCGGGAAGAAAGCGCGATCCCGTTCACCTCGTCCAGGTTTTCGCCGACGCAAGCCACGGAAGGGTCGCCGGCGGAAGGATGGCTTTTGATCTGGCGGTAGTATGCCCGCAACTTGAACAAGGCGGGAAGGTTGACCAGGAATTCGTCCACGTACAGGAAAACGAAACGGATGATACCGGGCAAGGCCATGGGGCCGTGCGGGCGATGGGATGACGCGCGAGGGGCTTCCGATTCCAACCTTATCTCCTCGCCCGCCAATGCCGCAACGCCCGGGTCCATAAGGAGGTAAAAGTAAAAATATTGCTAAATAGGGTGGGGTGATCTTCCTCGACATCAACACCTTCTTCTCCCATAAAGCGGGCGGAATCCGCACCTACCACAACGCGAAGATCGATTGGTTCCGCAAGCACTCCGGCATCGGGTATCACCTCGTGTATCCGGGACCGGTCCGCAAGGAAATCAGGGACGGCAACAACGTCACGCTCGTCGAGGCCTACGGTCCCGCCCTGACCAAGGATCCCGCCGGGTACCGCCTGCTCATCGATTTCGTCCACGTCTTCAAGCTCATCCGCAAATTGCGTCCGGACGTAATCGAGGTCGGGGACCCCTGGCTCTCGGGCCTCTTCTGCCTGATGTTGCGCAAATCGGGGATCTTCCGCGGGCTCCTGGTCTCCTTCTACCATAGCGATCCCGTTCCCACTTACATCCAGCCCTGGGCCGAACGCGGGCCCTTGCAGGGCCTGCGCGCCCCGCTGGCCAAGCTGGCGGGCATCTTGTTCTATTGGTTGCAGCGCGGTTACGACCTGACCGCGGTGGCCTCCAAAGGCATGGAAGACCGCCTACGCGCCAAAGGCGTCCGCGCCGTGGCCCATTTGCCTTTCGGCGTGCCCGCCTTTTTCCTGGAAGGCGCCTTCGCCCCGGATTCGAAAGCCCCGCCGGGCAAGGATGGCGTACGCCTATTGTACGCGGGACGCCTGGACCGGGACAAGGACGTGGACCTGGTCCTGGAAAACCTTACCAAACTGCTCAAGCGTAACGTTCGCGTTACGGTGATGGGCCGCGGGGCGATGGCGAAGCAGTTCGCCACCTTCAAGCATGCCCGCTACCAATACCTGGGATTCATCGAGGACCAGGCCAAGGTCCGGGAGATCTACGACGGCCACCATATCCTGATGGCCCCGGGGCAATACGAGACTTTCGGATTGGGCGTGCTGGAAGCCATGGCCCGCGGCCTGATTGTGGTCGGCCCCAATACGGGGGGCACCGGAGAATTGCTGCGCGAGGCGAAATCGCCTTTCCGCTTCGAGCCGGGAAGCAGTCTGGATTTCCTGGAGACCATGGAGAAGGCCATCGCATGCGAATGGGCCGTCGAAGTGGCCCGTTCCCGCTCGCTGGCCTTGCGCTATGGCGGTTGGGAAGACGCCATCGGCCGCATGGTCAAGCGCTATTCGGCCCGCCTGGGCGCCAAGCCCATCCATCGGACCTCGGCCGCATGAACGACGGCGCGGCCGGCCGTAAACTGGTCGTCTCCCTCCACGACGCCACCCCTTTCCATCTGGACCGCCTCCGTAAGGCCGAAGGCGTATTCCGGGACCTTGGCCTGGCCAAAGTCACCTACCTCTTCGTGCCGGAGTACCATGGCGGTTACCCTGCCGCCGCCGACGCCGGCTTCCGAACCTGGTGCCGGGAGGACCGCCCGTTCGCCGTCGATTGGCATTTGCACGGTTATCATCATATCGAGAAGCCGGAGGAAGCCGGGACGGCCGCGGCAGGGGATTATCTCAAGCGGAAATTGCTGACGGGGGGCGAAGGCGAGTTCCTGGCCTTGGATGCCGCCGCGCAACGCCGCAAGCTCGAGGCCGGGCGCGAATCCTTCCGCGCGTGTCTTGGGCAGGATCCCATGGGGTTCGTCGCGCCGGCATGGTTGTTCAATACGGAACTTATCCCCACTCTGCGGGAATCAGGATTCCATTTCACCGAGGATCAACGGCGGATGTACCGCGTGGACGATGGCGCGAGTCTCGCGAGCCCGGTGATCACATGGGCTACGCGCACCTGGTTGCGGAAATACGGGTCGCTGGTGGTGTGCCCGACCTTGGCGCGGCTTTGGGTGAATGAGCCCGTTTTGCGCGTGGCCATGCATCCTTTTGATTTCGATCATGCGGAAACCCTTGCGAACATAAAGTCGGTGCTGAGAAGGGTGATGCGGGGCAGGGAACAGGCCTTCGCGGGCGATCTGGAATTCTGAGAGTGCCTCCGCCGGTCTGAATGCGTATCTTAACGGTTATGGAAAAAATCCGGCGCATTCCGGCACTCGCCGACTCCACTTCACTTTTCGCAGTCCTTACTGCAGCTCTCCTCACGGCCTTCACGTCTTGCGCACCCAAATCCCACCACGGGGATCAGGCCGCCGCTCCGGCGGATCTGATCACTATCGGCATGGCGGCTCCGGAATTCAAACTGCCCTCCCAGGATGGCTCCTCTCTGGGCCCCGCTGATTTCGCGGGCAAGTGGCTGGTGTTGTATTTCTATCCCAAGGATTTCACCGGCGGCTGCACCCTGGAAGCCCACAACTTCCAGGCGGACAGCGCGGCCTATGCGGGCATGGATGCCGTGGTGATGGGGGTCAGCATCGATTCCCCCGATTCCCATGCGCGCTTCTGCGCCAAAGAAGGCCTGGCCTTCAAAGTCCTGGCGGACACCGCGGGCGACGTCTCAACCAGGTACGGTTCGCTGCTTCAGGTATTGGGGAAAAAGCTCTCGGCGCGCAATACCTTCCTCATCGATCCCCAGGGGAAGGTGGTGAAGGTGTTCAAGGGAGTCAAGCCTGCGGGGCACAGCGCCGAAGTGCTGGAAGCCCTGCACGAGCTCCGGCACGGCGCCTGATCAAATCCCCTTCAGGATCACTTCCCGCGCGAGCTTGTGGAACAGGGTCGGCCGGTCCGATTGCTTTCCCAGGTTCTCGCGCGTGAGTCCGCCTGCCAAATCCTTATGGTTGCTCGAGCACCAATGCATGGAATACGCATCGGCGGGAAGTTCCGGGGACGGACCGTAGAAGAAGCGGTAGGTCTGGCTGGGGGGGATGAAATAGAAATGGTCCGCGGAGAGCCGGCGCATATGCGTCGAGGCCTCGGTGGCCCAGGTGCGGTTCATCAGGATGGGACCCAGCGCGTAGCGGATCTTGGGATTGGTTTCCGGGACCAAGGCGATGGCGCGGGCGAAGAAGGCGTTTCCGGGAGAGCAGCCGAGCACGGCATTGTTCAACTTACGATCGGACCAGAGTCCCATCAGACCGTGATTGAGCGCGTTCACGGGGCCGGAGTCGGCCAGGTATTTGCAATTCCATAAGGAGAGATAGTAGCTGAGTCCGAACGCGATGCCCGTCGGGATCAAGGCCAGGGGTATCTTGCCCGCTACCCTGTCGTCGTCGTAGCGGAAGACGGCTTCTTCGCCCACGAAGCCGGGATGGGAGAGCAGGGGCCGGTAATCCCGCACGGTAAGGGTATCGAAATCGATGTAGATGCCGCCCTCGCGGTACAGGATCAGGTAGCGGAGGATATTGCTCCGGCCGGCCAGGTATCCGGCGGAAATGCCCTCGAGTACGGGGGTTACGGCCGCCATCGAGGCCGGCAGGGCCGAGAGCAGATCCGGCAGGGAAAGGGCCCGAAACTCCACCTTTGACTGCAAGGCGCGCCAGTCGGCGTTATCGGGAGGGTCTTCGAAATGGATGGTGATCCGCGCGCCGGGATTGGTCTGGAGGATGGATTCCACCGCCAATCGGTTCACGAAAGGGAAATTCCGCCCGATCCAGATGAGATGGAAATGATGGGGAACCACGGCGCCTCCGAGGCTTCCTATTGTAGAAAAAAAATTGTGTTTTACTCCGGAACGGGCCGCGACCGGCATGGCCCGGATCCGCGGCATCCGATATAATGGGAGCAGGCGCGCGGACCCGGTTGGCGGCGCGCCGGAAGGCTGACGGAAGCAGGGTTTCTTTGCGCATCTTCGCTCTCATCCTGATGGCATTCCTGGCTCCCGTCCGGGCCGCTCCCGCGCGTCCGTTAGGCACCGTTGCGACCCGCACTCCGGATACCTCCCTGATGACCAACCAGGCGGAGGCCAACCTGCCGCTGATCCTGGCCGCCTGGAAGCATCGCGTGGACGGGAACCAAGGCGTACATGCGTGGACGCGCGACAACGATGGCATGCGGGTATTCCAGGAATGGATCGCCCTGCTTTCTCTCGCCAGGCAGGGAAGCGCCGAGGATCGCCGCCGCGCCGGTATCGCCCTCCAGAAATACGTGGTGGGAGGCGGTATGAAACCCCTCGGCTTCATCGGGACCAGCATTCCGGTTCCGGGATATGACGATGGTGATTTCGACATGTCCCTGCTGGGCTGTTCCTCCCTGCTCGGCCTCTTCGCCGATGATCGCTTGCTCTTGACGGATGCGACCCTGCTGCACCTGCTCAAGAACGTGGCCCGTACCTGGGGGCAGACCCCCAAGGCGTATTTCGACGTGGTCTTCGTCAGCGTTCCGGAAACCGAGAATCACCTGTTCATGTCGGAATCCACGCGCTTCCTGACCAACCAATTGATTTGGGAGAATCGCCGCGGCCTGCCCCAGTTGACGGCGCTGCGCGATTCCCTGGAACGCTCGGGGGTGGTGATAGACAACGGCCAGGGGATGCTCAAGCGTCTGCTCTTGAAAGTGATGCAGCAGGCCATGCGTAAGGGCTTCTTCGAATTCAACGCCCAGATCTACCAGCGCTTCACCTTGCATGCGTTGGACAATCTCTACACCTTCTCTCATGACGCCTCGGTCGCCGAGGGCGCGGCCTGTCTGCTCGATTACCTTGCCACCGTGTTCGCCTTCCAAAGCTACGATGGCGTTCGCTATGGACCCTACCGCCGGTCGTCCGAGGTCTATGACGACAGCAGCCTCATCGGCAACGATGCGGTGTGCAGTTTTTTCGCATTGCAGTCGGGCGTCTACGGTAAAGAGGCCGGCGGTCCGGAAGGATTATGGCGGACGCATACGACGCATGCCCACATGGCGCTGTTCTCCGCCGTACTCAAGTACCGGGTGCCCGGTCCCATCCTGGCGTACATGCGATCGCGGCCGGGGGAATACCGCGCCGAAATCCGTTCCGCCTACGCGGGCAGCGGCAGCCGCAGACGTCCCACCGAGGTCTACTCCGGCGGTCCTGAGTGGCTGCTCACCGCGGGCGGTCGCTACGAAACCTATGCGGGCCCCAACTTTCCCACTCTGCGCTTCTGGTTCAGCGATGCGCCCTGGGTGTATGACGTGATCACCCGCTCGAGCTCGCTGCTGCTGTCGCCGGCGCGGGAACGCCCCCAGGATGTGAAAGACATCCTGCACTTCCTGGGATCGCAATGGAAGGCCAACAATCTCGCGTTGCACCGGAATTTCCTGTACGGGTACGCGGCCGCTAACGCTTACAACAGCCCGGATTGGCCCCAGTCCGTTCCCGCGGCTTGGCGCTGGGACGGTCGCACCGATTCCACCCGCGATTTCGATTTCCGTTTCTACGATCGTTCCGATGCCGGCGTATACGTGGTGCTGAGCCGGGTTCGCCCGGGCCGCACTTGGTTGCGTTGGGGTTATCAGAAATTCCTGCGCGGGGGCATCGAAGTGGTGGACACCGCGCGCGTCGCTTCCCTGGCCGTCTTGCGCGACAGCATCCTGACGCGCAACGCCGCCAAAAGCCGTTGGCCGCTGGGGCCGCATCGCTATACCTACGCGGCCTTCTCAGGCTCCCGGATCCTGTTGAATCCGCGCTACGATGGAACCCGGGACGGTATCGTGCACGTGGAAGAAGCGGCCCCGGATTCCCTGGTTCCCGCCATCACCCTGCCCTTCCCCCACGCGGCTTCCCCCGATTCCGGCAAGCGCATCTCCGCCGCGGGCTTCCTGGGGAGGGGTGTCAGCCATCCGCTCTTCCAGGTGGACATGTTCACTCCCTGGCGCGGCCGGGTGGCCCTTTCCGACGGGGAAGGGGAGATGTACCTGTTCCATCCCGGCACCGGGGGATACGCCCGCATCGATTTCCGGGAATGGTGGCATCCCCGCCGCATGATTGCGGAATCGGGGCCGGAACCTTTCTAAATTGGTTCCATGACCTTACGCCGGCTACGCGCCTTTCCGCTGCCCGTCTTCGTCCTCACTGCTTTCGCTTCCCTTCACCTTTCCCTGCCGCCCGTGGCCGCTGCCGACGAAGGGGAATTCCGCTGGGTCATCCAGGACCTGAGCCGTTTTCCCGATCCGGAAGTCATCGCCATGGCCACGGACGATCAAGGGACCAAGTGGTTCGGTACCAAAAAGGGCCTGACGCGCCTGACGCAGTTGGGGGATTGGCAAACCTTTACCGCCGAGAATACCAACAAGGGCCTCCCTTCCAACGCCATCACCGCCTTGGCCATCGGCGAGAACCGCGAGTTATGGGTAGCGACCGAGGGAGGCGTCAGTTGGTACGCCAACGGGGCCTGGAAGAATTTCACCCGTGAGAATACCGCCAATGGATTGCCGGACAACTATGTCACCTCGCTTGCCATCGGCAAGGACGAGCGCTGGTTCGGGACAAAAAGCGGGTTCGCGATGTTACGCGGTTCGTCGTGGACCACCTACGGCGCGGATAAGGTTTCGGGACGCCTGCCCCACAAGATGGTCACCGCCATCGCGTTGGACTCGAACGGCGATAAATGGATCGGCACCATCGCCGGCCTGGTGAAATTCAACAACACCACCTGGACCCAGATAACGCGGGACAATACCAATTCGGGTCTGCCCCACAACAGCATCACCTGGATTACCGTCGCGCCCGGCGGCGCTAAATGGATCGGCACCCAGATGGGGGTGGCCAAACTGATTGGCGCCACCTGGACCAGTTATAAAGGGGCCGTCGACATGGGGGAGATCGCCTCGGAGCAAGTCTACAACCTGTTCCTGGAGAAGAACGGGAACCTGTGGGTTTCGGCCAAAGGCGGTACGGCGCGCTTCGACGGTTCCGCCTGGAGGCTGTTCAACAAGAACAACACCACCGGCATCCAGACGCGCTACGTCTACGCCGTGACCGCGGATAAGGACGGGGGAATCTGGTTCGCGACGCAGAAGGGGGTATCCGAGATGGTACCCCTGCCGAAAGAGTAGTTCCTACTCCACCACGAAGAAATTGTAGGCCATGGGTTGGGAAGCGTTCAGCGTTCCCATTCCGCGGAAGGTGATGATCTCGCCTCCCATGAAGCTTTTCACCGCCATCTTGGTGAAGCCGCTGAACTCATGCAACACCGACTGCTGCAGACGGTCCTCGCTCCGGCCCAACACGGCTTTGCTGCCGTCCTGGAACTGGATTTCCAGGGAGGTGGCCACGCGTACTCCCATGGCCTTGGCGGCCGAAGTCACCTTGATGCCGCTGGGCTTGCGCAGGACCAGGGCGCCGTTGACCAGGCGTAGCCCGTAGCCCACGGTCTGGCGTTCGAACTTGCCGATGGGATCGAGAAAGTAGCCGGCTTCCAAGGGCCCGGACTGGGTAACGTACCGGAAACCCGCGCCTACCAGGTGGGGCGCCAGGTCGGTCTGGAAAGTATGGTCCATATAGCCGTGCCCGGAAACTTCCAGCGTGTCCTTGTTTACCGCCAGCCGGCCTTTCACCGTGGCCGAAGGGATGTGCATGAAGATGCCCACGGCATCCTCCCCGCCGAACTTGAACATGCCGTCGCCCCAAACCTTACCGGGGAGGATATCCGAGAAGTCGAGATCCAGGTAGTAGGAAACGTCCTTCTTGGTGGTGGCGAAGCGGACATGGTGGGCATCGGGCAGGCGGCCGGAAAACCAGATCTTCTCATGGACGCGCAACTGCTGGTTGGAGTCGGTGAAGACGAAATTCTTCTTTTCGTACTCCCGGGCCACCGTGAAGTTCTTGCCTTTCATCCCCATGATGGTGAGGTCCGCGCCGCACACCGGATCCTTGAAGGTTCCCAGGCTGGCGCGGGAAAAATTCAGGATCACCTGCACATTGCCGTCGAGGAAGAAATGGTAGGTCCAGAATTCGTTGTAGGTCTTGCTGTTGCTGTGGTGCGGCTTGAGATCGGTCAGCACCGCGGCGCGTAAATCCCCGGTGGGAAGCTGGATGTGGCCGGCGGCCGCGGCAGGGTGGGATACGAGGAACGCCCCGAGGGCGATTGCGGATAGGAGCCGGGATTGGGTGCGCATACGGATTTCGATAGTTCGCCTCACTCGCTGATAGAATACAAGGGTCGCTCTGCCGATGCCATCGCGTTGGATTTTGATTCCCGCTAAGCTGAAAAGGTAAATAAATGGGCAGGAAACGCGGCGAAAACGCGGTATTGGCGCATGGGTAAGCAGACGGATGGGATGCGGGTTTCCGCTATGCAGCGCGGCTTTACGGCGAGGCCAAGGCCTTGGCTTCAGCGGCGTTGAGTCCATGCGCGTAAAGTCGCACATCGTCCAAGGATCCCGGGAAGAAATCGGATACACCCTGGTGGCTTCCGAAGTAGAACGCGTTCTCCTGGGTCATGGCCGCATCCGGTCCCGCTACGCTTCCGGCCGGCACGCCATCGACGTACAGGAACCACGTGGTCCCGCTGCGTCCCGCCGCCAGGTGGTGCCAAGCGCCGTCGTCCAGGCCGGCGCCGCCCGCAAGCCGTTCCGGCGCCTTCGCGCCAACCGCTTGGAAGAGGAATTCCGCGCCGCCCTCGGCGGTAAGCCCCAGGGAGTAGCCGGTGGGGGCGTAGTCGGTTCGGCAATCCGCGATCCGCCTGGCCGCGCCCGCTCCCGAACCGGCCACTACGGTTTTGATCCATGCCGCCAGCGTGAAATCCGCGCCCGCTTTTATCTCCAGGCTCGCGGATTTGGTTTTGGGTACGAAGGCATACCCGGCTCCGCCGGCGGGCAAAGCGAGCCCCATGCTATCATGCCCGGGACCCCAGGCTGCCCCGGCATGGAGCACGGCCCGGGCCGGCGAACCTTGCGCATCGGCCGCGACGTTGCCTTTGCCTTCGTCGAAGCGCCAATGCGCGAACAGGCCCGGCACCGAGGCGGGCAAGACGGCGGCAATCGTGGTCAAGGCGCCCGCGCGGATTTCGATGAGAGGTATCTCCACCGCCGACCAGGCCGGGAGCGGGGGTTTCACCCGCACGGTATAAATCCCCGGCGGCAATCCATCCAGGTTGAAGCCACCGATGCTATCGCTTAGGGCTTCGCGGTCCAATCCCAACATACCCACCACCGCTCCCGCGATGGCGCGCCCGGAATCGTCCCGAACCGTACCTTGCAGGATACCCCGGGGTTGGATGAGCGCCTGCAGGGTAAGCACGCGTTGGCTGCCGTCGGCGTCGATCTCGAGCGCCGTGGCACCCTCGGCTCCCGCGTCGACTTCCACGGCGTAGCGGCCGGTATCCACATCGGTGAAGCGGAAGCGACCCAGGGAATCGGTGCGGGTATCCCCGTGATCGATGGCCCGCTTGGGCGCGCCCGGGGCATGCTGGAAATCCCAGGGCCGCAGGCGAACCAAGGCCGCGGAGATGGGGCTATGATCCGGACGGATCGCGGTGCCCTCGACCGTGATGCCTTCCACGTCCACCCCGCCGCCGCCGGCCAAGCGATCGTCCCCGAAGCCGCAGCCCGCCAGCATGGCGGCCAATAACATGGCGATCCAAGTGAACACCCCCATTATCCCCAATGCCGCCCTCATCCCGCGGTCCCGGGCTTGGACAAGGGGAAAACATGGAATTGGAATTGGTAGATGCGATCGGGCCGGGGATCGCGTTGCGCCATCTCCAGGATGCGCTTGCGGAAGGCGCGCGTCTCCTCGCGGATTTCCTCGAAGGTTTCCTGGGAAACGGAAACCGTGGTGGCGGCGAGCACACGGTCTTCCTTGGGAATGCGATCCAACGCCGACTTGGCGAGATCCATGGCCTGCCCCAAAAAGGCGTTGACCGCGTGGGCGGGCGCCTCCGGGCCCGTGGCCAGCACGGTTTCCACCCGCAGCCAGCGTCCTTGGGCGTCGCGGGTGATCAGGCCCAGGCGCCGCAAAACTTCGATGGACTGGCGGGCTTCCTCGACGGTGATACCAGGCTCGATGCGCTGCGCCAGCGCGGCGTAGTCGCCCTTGAAAGCGTACACGGCCAAGACCTCGCGCACCGCCAGGTAGTACCACTTCTCCAAGAATTCGTATTGGGTCGCGGCGATGGAGCGCACACGGAATTGCTTGAAGGCCAGCATGCGATCGAAAGCGCGCTTCTTCTCGTCGGCGGCCTTGGCTTGCGTATACAGCACCAGGGCCTGGAAGTATTCGGCTTCCTTCTTGGACAGATCCAGGTAACGGATGAAACGATCCAGCACCTTGAGGGAGAGGTTGGCCTTGGCATTGACGATGAGGCTGAAATGCCCCGGGCTCTTGAAGCCTATTTCGGCGGCGAGCTTGCGGTAGGAAAGCTTGCGATCCTTCGCTTCGCCCCGGTACCAATCCTTAAGGTAGGCGCGGTAATCGGTGTACTCGAATACCGAGACGGGCGCAACGCCGGAAGCCGGGATGGGCGTGGGCGCGGGAGAATCTTCGTTGGCCATGGGTTGCATCCCAAGGTAACGCGGATCGGCCCCGCATGCGGCCGGGATTGCCTCCCGGGCGATTTATTTTTTAAACGCTAATTCCTCCAGGTTAGCCGAATAGCGGAAGAAATCGCGGGAATCAGGAAACGCATCGGACGCGGTTTGCGCAGTTTGCGTTCGAAGCCTTAAACGCCGGGACTCAAGCCGCCATGCGCCTATGCGCCCATTCCCAGGCCGCGGGAACCGCGCGCCGAACATGCCCGGCCACGGCAGTTAGCCAATGCCATGAGAGCAGGCCACGCGCGGATAGGATGAGGGCCAGGGTGAGAAGCAGAAGGATGAACACCGAGACCGTCGAGAACAGGAATCCGTACACGTGCAGATCCGTTTGCCGCCAGCGGTACTCGCGCATCAGCCGGTACAGGAATGCGCCCAGCAGGGCGAAAAGCGCATGATCCCAGGCCGCATGCAATCCGGGCCGTACCACCACGCCGATGGCAACGGCTATCAGGCACCACAGCGGGAGATAATACGGCGCCAGCGCCGCCAGCGGGTTGGACCCGCGCAATTGCACCTCTCCGCCCGCCTTGAGGGAGGCCGTCAGGGATTCCGGAGGGCAGAAAGTCGCATAGCCGACCAAGGCATGTGTCAGCTCGTGTTCCAAAGTGTCAAGGAATTCCAGGGGATCATCGCGGCCGAAGCGGCGCAGGCTGAAGGCGAAGAGGATACGGAAGCCAAGACCGGCGGCAAACCACAAGGCGAGGGGATGGAGGGCCCAGGCAGGGCTCAAACCCTGACCGCGCAGGGCGTTCCAGAACTCGGAGGCCATGGCCTGGGCCAACAGCAGCAGGAAGGGGAGCAGGGCCCAGCGCAACGCGAGACCGGCCAGGCGGGGCATGGTCCCAAGGATAGAAAACCGGCCGCGCATTAGATATCTTTTCGCCCCTAACAACTTTTCCGGAGCCGAACATGTCCGCCATCAAGACCCTCGTCGCACGCCAGATCCTCGATTCCCGCGGTAACCCCACCATCGAGGTGGACGTGACCCTGGAAAGCGGGGCCTTCGGGCGCGCCGCCGTACCCTCGGGCGCTTCCACCGGCGAGCGCGAAGCCGTGGAATTGCGCGATGGCGACAAGTCCAGGTACCTGGGCAAGGGCGTCAGCAAGGCCGTGAAGAACGCCAACACCAAGCTGGCCACCGCGCTGATCGGAAAAGACGCCTCCAAGCAGGCCGAGCTCGACGCCTTGATGATCAAAATCGACGGCACCCCCAATAAAGGCAAGCTTGGCGCCAACGCGCTGCTGGGCGCCTCCATGGCCATCGCCCGCGCCGCCGCCGCCGATGCCGGCAAGCCCCTGTACGAGTATATCGGCGAACTGGCCGGCAACACTTCGTACTCGCTTCCGCTTCCCATGTGCAACATCATCAATGGCGGCGCCCATTCCGACGCCCCCATCGACTTCCAGGAATTCATGATCGCCCCCGTCGGCGCCAAGAGCTTTTCCGAAGGCCTGCGCATGTCGGTCGAGATTTTCCATGCCCTCAAGGCCCTGCTCAAGAAGCGCGGCCTCTCCACCGCCGTCGGCGACGAAGGCGGATTCGCCCCGAGCCTGAAAGGCACAAAGGACGCCCTCGACTCCATCATGAAGGCCATCAAGGATGCCGGTTATACTCCGGGCAAGGACGTCAAGATCGCCCTCGACGTCGCCTCTTCGGAGTTCTTCGACAAGGATAAGGGCACCTATACCTTCCACAAGTCGGACAAGAAGTCGTACACCTCCAAGCAGATGGTCAAGATGTATGCCGACCTGTGCGCCAAGTACCCGATCTACTCGATCGAGGATGGCATGGATCAGAACGACTGGGATGGTTGGAAGATGCTGACCGACGCCATCGGCAAGAAGGTACAGTTGGTCGGAGACGATTTGTTCGTCACCAATCCCGCCATCCTCAAGCGCGGCATTGACAACAAGGTCGGCAACGCCATCCTCATCAAGGTGAACCAGATCGGCACCGTAACGGAAACCTTGCAGGCCATCAACATGGCCAAGGCCGCCAAGTTCGGCGTGGTCTCTTCCCATCGCTCCGGCGAAACCGAAGATTCCTTCATCGCCGACCTGGCCGTAGGCACCGCCGCCGGCCAGATCAAGACCGGCTCGCTCTCGCGCACCGATCGCGTTTGCAAATACAACCAGCTCATCCGCATCGAGGAAGCGCTGGGCAAGAACGCCAAGTGGAAGAAGAACGCGTTTTAGTGGAGTTTCGCTGGGAGTTTGCTTAAGCAAACTCCACGCTCAACGCGGGTTATTATATGGCCGGCTATTCCCCGAAATCGCTGGTCGACAAGCTTGGTCTGAAAGCCGTCCGTAAGGACGGCCAGAGTGTTAGAGCCCTCTTCATTTCAGTCCCCTCCGATTACGCGGAAACCCTCGGCCCGCTCCCGCGCCTTATCCTCAGGGTGGACGCCACCGCGGACAAGGCGGGTTCCAAGGTCATCGTAAAGAGGGGCCCCTTCGATTTCATCCAGGCCTTCTGCAAAGAAGAAAATGAGCTGGCCGAATTGCTCCCGGCCCTGAAGGCCATGCTGGCCATCGACGGCATGCTATGGGTCTGTTGGCCCAAGAAAATCAAGGGTTTAACGCCCGCCGAAGGGGCTCTGAGCGAGGCGCAGGCCCGTGAATTGGGCCTGAAAACGGGCCTGGTGGATGTAAAAGTCTGCGCCGTGGACGAAATCTGGTCCGGCCTCAAATTCATGTTTCGGCTGAAAGACCGCCCTTAAACCCAGCTTCTCCCATGGGGTTTACCGCCCCGTTTCTTTTCTTTTCCGGCATCCCGCGAAAATTAGATTAACGGAAAGGGGAAACCCGAGATGAAGCTGCCGCATCCGCCCTTCTTCCTTTTCGGTATGGGCAACCGACGCAAGTTCCTGTACAAGTCCGGCGTCCTATACGACGCCATGACAGGCGACATGCTGCGGAGCTGGAAGCCCATCCACGAGCACATCATCCCGCATGAATACACGGTGAAATGGCAAACCCGCGAGGGGAAGACCTACACCATCCGCGAGGACGAAACCGGCGTGTGCCTGATGGTGGAGGGGACCCAGACCTGGCTTACCGGCAACCCCTTGCAACTGCCGGATTTCAAAGGCGGCGGGCCCGGAGAACCCTTCGGAAACTCCCATGCGCATATCCTCAAGGTGCTATTGCATGAGGTGCTGGTGAATATCGTGGATGGAAAGCCCCTCGCCAATTTCCTGGTGCGCGATGCCCCGGCCTATCGCGATGCCACCATTATCTGCGAAGCGCTCCGGCGTACCGGCAACCTGGGATTGGTCAAGGATTGGATCCTCTCCCTGGCAGAGCCTTTCGATCTCGCGCGCCAGGGTGAACGCGAACCGGATAACCTGGGGCAGGCACTTTACCTCATATCCATGGTCTCCGATCGGGAGCATCCTTTGGTGGCGCGTATCCTTGAGCAAGCCGATGCGTTCCGCCGGACCGATTACCTGGCGGGCAGGACCGACGGGGCCGAGCATCCGGTTTACCAGACCAAATGGTTCAAGTTCGGATTGAAATCCCTGGGCCTGCCCGACGATTTCCATATCCCGGTTTCCTTCGACAGTTACGCGCCGGTATTCTGGATGGATTACCGGGACGTGTCCAACGGCGGTCCGCCTTTCACGGAAAAGCTGAAGGAGTCGAATCCCTCCTTGGCCTGGGCCGAAGCCCATTTCCATGGCTGGGATCCGCCCATGCACGTCGCCGCGAAAAATTACCCCTTGAGCTGGGAGCAGCACTCCGAGGGTGATCCTCCCTATGGAATGAGCCTGGTCGCTCCTGAATTCGTCGATCGCCGCATCGCCGCGCCCCAGGCCCGGCATGCCGCCGAGATGCTGCTGTATTTCCTCGACCATGCCCAACCCGGATTCCGGGATCACGGCCACCACGGCCGGGATGAGCATTTCCTGCACGCGCATTAATACCTTTCCACACGATGAAAGTCGTGGCGCAAAGGGTCGGTGAGGCATCCGTTTCCGTGGCAGGCGAAACCATCGCAGCTATCGGGCGGGGGTTATTGCTGCTGGTGGGCGTGGCCCCGGGCGATGCGCCCGAGGACGGCGATTGGCTGGCGGGCAAATTGGCGCGCATGCGCATCTTCCCCGATAGCGACGGCAAAATGAATCTCTCGCTTGCCGATATAGGCGGCGAGGCCCTGGTGGTCTCGCAATTCACCCTGTTAGCGGGCACGGCCAAGGGCAATCGGCCCACCTTCTCCGCGGCGGCCGCGCCGGAATTGGCGATCCCGCGCTACGAAGGTTTCGCGGCTGCCTTGTCCCGCGAGCTGGGCAGACCCGTGGCTACGGGTCGGTTCGGCGCCGACATGGCGGTAAGCCTTATCAATGACGGTCCCGTCACCATTCTGATGGACAGCAAACAACGAGATTGAAGGCCGCGTTGCGCGGCCGGGAGCGGGTATGGACATAGTGGACAAGGATCTGGAACGCTACGCCTTTGAGCATACCCAAGCCGAGCCCGAGCTTTTGCGAAAGCTCTCCGACGAAACCTACGCGCGCATGCAGATGCCGCAGATGCTCACGGGCAGGTTGGAAGGCCGCACCCTGAAATTGCTCGCGCAGATCAGCGGCGCGCGACGGGTATTGGAGATCGGTACTTTCACGGGGTACTCGGCACTGTCCATGGCCGAAGGCTTGCCGGAGGACGGCCAGGTGGTCACCTGTGAAATCGATAAGGTCCACGCCGCCATGGCGCAGCGGTATTTCGACCAAAGTCCCCACGGCAAGAAGATTTCCATTCGTACCGGTCCGGCCCTGGAGACCCTGGCGGGATTGCCCGGCCCATTCGATCTGGCCTTCATCGATGCCGACAAGGAGAATTACCCGGCGTACTACGAGCGGGCGGTGGAATTGGTTCGCCCCGGGGGACTGATCCTGGTAGATAATACCCTATGGTCGGGATTGGTCCTCAAGCCGCATGATCGGGAAAGCATCGCCATCGACGCGGTCAATCGCCGTATCGTCTCGGACACGCGCGTGGAGAACGTTTTGCTTACCGTGCGCGACGGCCTGCAGTTGGTGCGGAAGAAGGGGTAGGGGACAGCGCGCTTTCGCGCTGGCCTTGGCCCTGTTCCTTCCCTCGGTGCCTTCCGCCGCCTTCGGCGCGGCCCCAGGTAACCTGCGGGATACCTCGGAGCGGAGGACCCCTTCTCTCTCAACCTCGCCCTCGCAATTTGGTACCGTAGGCAAGGCCCCGGGGTTCGCCTGGCATCGCTATTACAATTCCGACTGGGATCACCTCGAAACCCCGCCCGATCCGAATCGCTACTATACCCTGGGCAAGCTGGAACCGCGCGCGGAGCCCGGCCTGGACTGGTGCGCGGAGGCCGCAGGGGCCTGCTTCCAAGGCAGCCTCGCCAGGCAGCGGGAAATCTATGCGCGGATATTCCGGTACGAGAAACCGCGCATCGCGGCCATCCTGGAGCATCACCGCAGGGGCGATTCCCTGCCCGCGCTGCGCTTCGTGGTCGGCAACGAACCGAATTTCTGGCCCTACGTGGACCCGGGCGTGTTCGCCGAGGTGTACCGCGGCTACCGGGACTATATCCGGCGACCGCGGCCCGAGGGGCTGGGCTGCGCGGCCTGCCGCGTGAACGCGGGCGGCATCCTGCTCCTGGATCCCCTGGCGAGCGCTTCCCTGGCGGGCGCATTGATCGAAGGATCGGTAGGCGTATGGAAGGGGATGCGGGGATTGTTCGGGGCCGATCATGAAACGGAATTCCTTCCCCACCGTGCCTGGTTGCATCTCTTCCTCGACTCGCTGCAAGCTCAAGGGGGGAGCCTCGATGCCCTGGACGGCCTGGATGTCCACGTCTACACGATCAATGCCCAGGCGACCCTGATTCCCGGGCTGGGACCGCCCCTGTTCGGGATCAGCTCGGATACGGCCGCCTTGGACAGCATAGCCGCGATGTTACGGGTGCGGGGCCAGGCCCCCATTTGGATCGGCGAGTTCGGGAGCGTGCATCCGTTCGCCAAGGCCGCCGAAGTGGCGCAATCGATGGAAGCCATGGTGGCCCGATTCCGGAGGCTTGCCGGGGTCGAGCGGTGGTTCTGGTACACGGCGGCGGGATCCGATCCCAAATTCCCCGGTGGGCGGATGCGGTTCGGCAAACGCGCGTGGTCCTTCACCAGCGGACCGGAGGTGGGGTTATTCAATGACCCGGCGGATGCCGGGTCGGGGACCGGGCTGGGGGATACCTATCTGAAACTGATGCGGGAGGAATAAGGAGCGGGAATCTGGGACCGGCCGGATCCGGCCCTACTTCTTCCCTTTGTCTTCCGGCGGTTCCGGCAGCTTGGTCTTCCGCTCTACGCGCTTGACGGCATGCTGGGTCACGATATTCCCGTTGGTTCCCCGGCCCTTGACCTCGAAGTCCTCGAAGTTCAGGGGCACTTCGGTCTTGATGCGGGGCTGGGGCACCAGATGGATGATGACCTTGTCCGAGATCTTGGCGGGCTGCACTTCCAGGAACCATACCTTGGATTGGGCGCTTCCCTTGGTCAGATCGTATTGCTTGTCGCGGGTGATGCCGCCCACCTGGAAGCGCTTGACCATCAGATTGCCTCCGCGTCCGTCGCGGTAAAGCATGTTATAGACCGTCTGCTCGTCCGTACGACTGAATTTCGCGGCGTACAGGATCTTGTTGCCCACGAAATTCTTGTCGCCTACCTTGGTAACCGCGAAGGTGCCGTCTTCCTTGAAGGCGATGACCTCGTCCATGGCGGAGAAGTCGGCCCCGATCATTTCCCCATCCCGTACCGAGGTGCCCACGAAACCGTTTTCCCGGTCCATGTACACCTTGAGATTGGAAAGGATCACTTCGGAGGCGTCGATTTCGTCGAAGCGCGAAATCTTGGTCTTGCGCCCGCGGTCTTTGCCGTACTTGGCCAGCAGGTTCTCGTAGTACCCCACGGCGTACCTGGTAAGCCCCTTCAGGCTTTTCTCGGTTTCGCCGATCTCCTTCTGGAGGGCGATCATCTCTTCGTCCGCCTTGAAGGCGTCGAAGCGGGAAATGCGCTTGATGCGGATCTCGGTGAGGCGGGTGATGTCTTCGACCGTCACGTCGCGCACGAATTGCTTGCGGAAAGGGCGTAGGCCCTTATCGATGGTCTCGATGATGGCTTCCCAGGTCTCGCATTTCTCGATTTGGCGGTAGATGCGCTCTTCGATGAAAATCTTCTCGAGGGATTTGAAGTGCCATTTCTCGGAGAGGTCCTGCTTCTTGATCTCGAGTTCGAGTTTAAGCAGCTTGACCGTGTTCTGGACGCTCAGTTCCAGCAATTCGCTGACGCCGAGGAAGACGGGCTTGTTTTCGAAAATGACGCAGCAATTGGGCGAGATGGAGGTCTCGCAATCGGTGAACGCGTACAGGGCGTCGATCTGCTTTTCCGGATCCGCGCCCGGCGGCAGGTGGATGACCACATCGACGTTGGCCGCGGTCTTGTCCTCGATGCGCTTGATCTTGATCTTGCCCTTGTCGTTGGCCGTCACGATGGATTCGATAAGGCTTCCGGTGGTGGTGCCGTAGGGGATCTGCGTGATGGCCAGGGTCTTGTTGTCGACCTCGATGATCTTGGCGCGAACCTTAAGCTTGCCGCCCGATTGCCCGTCATTGTAATTGGAAACATCCACCAGGCCGCCGGTGGGGAAGTCGGGCCGGAGCTTGAACTTCTCCTTCTTGAGCACCGCGATGCAGGCTTCGATGAGTTCGCAGAAATTATGCGGTACGATCTTGGTGGCCAGGCCCACGGCGATGCCTTCGGCCCCCTGGGCCAATACCAGTGGGAACTTCATGGGGAGCAGCACCGGCTCCAGATTGCGTCCGTCGTAGGACCGCTGCCAGGTGGTGGTGGCCGGATTGAAGGCCACGTCGAGGGCGAATTTGCTCAGCTTGCACTCGATATACCGCGCCGCTGCCGCGCTATCACCGGTCATGGGATCGCCCCAATTGCCCTGGGTATCGATGAGCAGATCCTTCTGGCCCAGGTTGACCAATGCGTCCCCGATGGCCGCGTCGCCGTGGGGATGGTATTTCATGGTCTGCCCGATGATGTTGGCGACCTTATGGAACCGCCCATCCTCCTCTTCGCGCAGCGAATGCAGGATACGCCGTTGCACCGGCTTCAACCCGTCCGCCAAATGCGGCACCGCGCGGTCCGTGATCACGTACGACGCGTAGTCGAGGAAGTACTCCTTGTACATGTCCTGGACGTGGGGGAGGTGTTCTTTGAGGGTGTTAGAGGCCATTTTATCCTTCGTGGTCTGTTCTTCGGGAGGTTTAAGGTTTAAGGGGGATTGGATCCCCGTATCGGCCTAGTCTCCCTTAAACCTTAGACCTTAAACCTTTCTTCACTCTTCTCCGCCCGCCGCTTCCGCATCCCTGCTCGCGACCAGTTCTTTCGCGTCCTCCACTACATCCTCTTCCACCTTCAGATTCTCCATGATGAAGTCCCTGCGGGCCGGGGTGTTCTTGCCCATGAAGTATTCGAGTACTTCGTGGACCTTGGTGTCGCCGTGGAGGATTACGGGATCGAGGCGGATGTCCTTGCCGATGAAGCCGGCGAATTCATCCGGGGAGATTTCCCCCAGGCCTTTGAAGCGCGTGATCTCGGCGTTGCGGCCGAGCTTCTTGAGAGCGGCTTCCTTCTCGGTCTCGCTATAGCAGTAAAGGGTTTCCTTTTTGTTGCGTACCCGGAAGAGCGGGGTCTGCAGCACGTAGACGTGGCCGCGGCTGACCAATTCCGGGAAGAATTGCAGCAGGAAGGTCAACAACAGCAGGCGGATATGCGCCCCATCGACATCGGCATCGGTGGCGACGATGATGCGGTTGTAGCGCAGATCTTCCAGGCCCTCTTCGATGTTGAGTGCGTGCTGCAACAGGTTGAATTCCTCGTTCTCGTACACGACCTTCTTGGTCATGCCGTAGCAGTTGAGGGGCTTGCCCTTGAGGCTGAAGACCGCTTGGGTATTCACGTCCCGGGCCTTCGTAATCGATCCCGACGCCGAATCGCCCTCGGTGATGAAGATGCTGGAATCCTCGCGGCGCTTATGCGCGGTGTTCCAATGCACATTGCAATCGCGGAGCTTCTTGTTATGGAGGCTGGCCTTCTTGGCGCGTTCGTTGGCCAGGCGGCGGATGCCCGCCATGTCCTTGCGCTCTTTTTCGGATTGCTGGATCTTCGCCAGCATCTCCTTGGCGGTCTCGGGATTCTTGTGGAGGTATTGCTCCAGGTTGTTGCGCACGAAGTCCACGATCCAGGTACGCAGGGGGTTGCCCTTCTCGTCGTACGTGGTCGAGCCGAGCTTGGTCTTGGTCTGGGATTCGAACACGGGCTCGTGCATGCGGATGGAAATCGCGCCTACGATGGAGGCCCGGATATCCGAAGGGTCGAAATCCTTCTTGAAGAAATCCTTGCAGGCGCGGATGATGCCTTCGCGGAAGGCGGCCAAATGGGTCCCGCCTTCGGTGGTGAATTGGCCGTTTACGAAGGAGTAGTAGCGCTCGCCGTAGGAATTGTCATGGGTGAGCGAGGCCTCGAGATCGGTATCCTTGAAATGGATGACGGGATACCGCTTGGTATCGTCGGTATGTCGGGTGAGCAGATCGAGCAGGCCGTTCTTGGACAGGTACTTCTGCTCGTTGAAGTTGATGGTCAGGCCCGCGTTCAGGTACACGTAGTACCAGATGCGTTCTTCCAGGAACTCGGCCACCCATTTGTACTTGGGGAACAGCTCCGGATCGGGCAGGAAGGTGATCAGGGTGCCATTGCCCTCTTGGGTGGACTTTTCCTTTTCGTCCTGCTTGAGCACACCCTTGGCGAATACGGCGGTCTTGACCCGGCCGTCGCGGAACGATTGCACCTTGAAGGACGAAGCCAAGGCGTTCACGGCCTTGGAGCCGACGCCGTTGAGGCCGACGGATTTCTTGAAGGCCTCGCCGTCGTACTTGCCGCCGGTGTTGATCTTGGAGACCACGTCGATGACCTTGCCCAGGGGGATGCCGCGACCGTAATCGCGCACCGTGCAACTGCCGTCCTCGCCGATGGAGATGTCTATCTGCTTGCCCGCCCCCATGACGAACTCGTCGATGGAGTTGTCGACGATTTCCTTGAAGAGGACGTAAATGCCGTCGTCGTGGGAAGAACCGTTACCGAGCTTACCGATGTACATGCCGGGACGGAGCCGGATATGCTCGATCCAGTCCAGCGTCTTGATGCTGTCTTCATCGTAACGGCCCGCGGCGCCCTCTCCCTTGGCGTCCTTCTTCACGGTTTTCTCGGCGGTCTTGGCCATTATCGCTCTGTCCTCGCGCCCGCTTTACTGCCCAAATGGTCAGCAAAGAGGCAGGGTGAAAATATCATTAGGTCCCGGGGCTGTCAATCGCGGCGCTTGATCCCGCGCATCCCGCACTGCTTCCGCCGATACGCGGCCGTCGCGGTGACTGTACCAAAGCGTCGGGATCAACGGCCAGCGGAAAAGATCTGGTACCGGAAATCCAATCCGCCCCGCTCATTGCCGCGGGTCGAGACCAGCTCCAGTACGCGCGAGGCCGGGAGCTCCGGCAACGGCGCATCATCATAGAATACAACGATTTGGGAAGGGGCCGCTCCCGGCGAGGCCAGCGACCCGGCGCGGAAAACCGGTTTGGCCGATTTCTGATCGTAGCTGCGTTCGGCGGCGTCGGGCCAGGATACGACCACCTCGGCCTCGGGACCCTCGCCGTACACGGCGGCCACGGCCACGTGGTAACGGCCCGCATCGCGCACCGAAATCGTCAGGCTGTCCCCGGCGCCATAGTCCTTGTCCAGGTAGCGCCACCCCGCCGGTGAATCGTAGAGCAGTTCCACGCTGTTGCCGGTGCCCGAGCTCATGGTGAAGGTGGAGTTCTCCCCCGGTTTCGCGAACCAATGGTTGGCCACCATCAACACCACGATCAGGAAAAGCAGGGCGGGCAGCATGGTGGTATAGCGGGTGCGGCTGCCCTTGCGGGCGTGGCGGGCTTTGCGGAATCGCTGCCAGGCATGCTGGCCCAGTACTTGGCTCTGGTTCTCCAAGGCTTCCAGGCGCGCCATCAACTCCGGATTCTTCTCCAGTTGCGCTTCCAGCTCTTTCTCATCCGCCTCGGAGAGTTCGCCATCGAGATATTTTTGCAGATGAAGATCGGTAAGCATGCGGGCGCGGCGATCAGGCGTTCAGCTTTTCGGCCATTTCCATGGCCGCGTAGGTGAGGATCGCATCGGCCCCCGCGCGGCGGATGCTGAGCAGGGATTCATGCATGGCGGCACCGGCGTCGAGCCAGCCCAATTGGCCGGCGGCCTTGATCATGGCGTACTCGCCGCTTACGTGGTAGGCCGCGATGGGCACGTTGACGGCGGCCTTGAGGGCGGCGATCACATCGAGGTAGGCCAGGGCGGGCTTCACCATCAGCATGTCAGCGCCTTCCTTCACGTCCAGGTCCGCTTCCACCAGGGCCTCGCGGCGGTTGGCCGGATCCATCTGATAGGTTTTCTTGTCCCCGTGCTTGGGAGCCGAGTTCAAGGCTTCCCGGAACGGTCCATAGAAGGAGGATGCGTACTTGGCGGTGTAGGCCAGGATGCCGACTTCGGTAAAGCCTTCGTTGTCGAGGGCACGGCGCAGATAGCTCACGCGCCCGTCCATCATGTCCGAAGGCGCGACCATGTCGGCGCCGGCGCGGGCCTGGGCCAAGGCCATGGCCGCCAAGATGGGCAGGCTCTCATCGTTGAGGATGCGGCCGCCGTAGACGAGTCCGTCATGGCCGTCGCTGGAGTACGGGTCCATGGCGACGTCGGTGATGACGGTGATTTCCGGGATGGCGTTCTTGAGATCGCGGATGGTCTTCTGCAGCAAGCCGTCGTCCGAGGTGGAGATGGATGCGATCGCGTCCTTCAGGTTGTCGGCGATGACCGGGAACAGCGCCACCGAGCCTATGCCCAGGGACAAGGCGCGTCGGGCTTCCTTCACGATCTGATCGCGGCTCAGCCTTTCCACGCCGGGCATGGAGCGGATGGGCGTGCGCAGGTTTTTGCCTTCCTGGATGAACAGGGGCAGGATGAAGTGGGCGGGGGAGAGCTCGGTTTCGCGCACCAGGCCGCGCAGGGTGGCGGTGCGGCGGTTGCGCCGGGGACGCCGGAGCATGGTGGCGATGGGGCTGGCGAGCTGCATTCCCTGGGACGGGTTCACGCCCAGGGCTTGGGCCATGGCCTTGAGATCCGCCGCGGCTTCCATGGCGTCGGCTTTGGAATGGCCGTTGGAAAGGGCCGGCGGTTTGCCGGCCGGGGCTATCGACGCGGAGGATTTCACTAAGCGTTTTGCGGCAGGCTTGGATTTCTTCACAGGTTCTCCCGGATCGCCTTACCGATGGCGGCCAATTCTTCGCGGGCGGCGGCGCGCGCGCGGCTGAAGCTCAACTCCCCTTCCGATTGGATGGGGATGAGATGGATATGGGCGTGAGGGACTTCGAATCCCGCCACGATGACGCCGATGCGCTTGCAGGCGACGGCCTGCTTCTGGGCCTTGGCGATACGCTGGGCGAAGGGCAAGGCCTTGGCGAGCAAATCGGTGTCCCCGGTGAAGAGTTCATCGAACTCGACCTTGGGGACCACCAGGCAATGTCCGGGATTGATGGGACGGATGTCCAGGAAAGCGAAAAAATCCCCGTCTTCGAGGATTTTTTCGCAAGGGATTTCTCCCTTGATGATGCGGGTGAAGAGAGTCGTCATTCAACCGCCGCGCGATGGCGCGGGCTTACTTGACTTCGCGGTGGAGCGTGTGCTTCCGCATGAAGGGGTTGTACTTCTTCTTCTCGATGCGTCCCGACTGCTTGGACTTGTTCTTGGTGGTCATGTAACGGGACGGGGGCAAACCGGCGGCGCGAGCCTCGGTGCATTCCATAGTGACGACTACCCGTTTACCTTTGATCTGCGGCATGGACGAACTCCTTAAACCCTGGAAATCCTTTTGCTTAGGAAAACTCCCGGGTGAATTATAGGCGGATAAGTTTAACAAAGATGCTAACTTTTTCCCAGGCGTGGCGCACCCTTCCGGAGACCTTGTGATGCCTTTCTTCGCGAATTTGACCCATTTTTGATGGAAATGGCCACTTACGCGGTCATCGGAACGGGAGCCGTAGGCGGCTATTATGGTGGCCTGCTGCAGCGGGCGGGTCGCCGGGTGCAATTCCTGGTCCATTCCGACTTCACCCATATCAGGGCCCATGGCTTACGCATCGATTCGCCCGCAGGGGACTTCACCTTGCCCGTGGTCGATGCCGTCTCCCGGCCCGAAGGTTTCGAGCCGTGCGACG
>JAHFCH010000083.1 GCA_023249635.1 Fibrobacterota bacterium | reverse complement strand
CAGGTAGCCGTGATCCATGCCCACCTTATTGGCCATGTACCGATAGGAAAAGAAACGGGTTTCGCGCCGGCGGGCGGCATAGTAGGCGAGGAGGTAACCCCGGTAATCGAGGTATTGCTTTACCGAATCCATTTTCCACCTGGCTACGCCCGGATGCCGGACGCGTCCCCGGGTGTTTGGTGGGAAGTACGTCATCGGCGGTTTCCCGTAATGGGCGAAGGCGGATAGGCCGGCGAAGCCGTAACCAGGAATATCCGCAAGAACCGCAAGGCGGAAACGGGAAAGCCGGCTGATTGTTCCCTGCCGCGACGCGATTCGCCGCCGCCCGGGCCGAGACTTCTCAAGGTTCCGAACGCAGAATACCGATGCGGCGAACCCAGGTCAACGACTGGAGCGGACCCGCCTCCGCAAGCGTCGGCAACAGGGAAAGCGTCGCCTTCATGACGTAGACGCCATTACCGGCGCGCATGCCGTTGCTTGCCCTGCCGTTCCAGAGCACCCGCAGGCTGCGCGTGGATTTGCCCGCGATGGGAGCGAGCTTGATGAACTCGCTTTCGGGGATGGTGAAAGCAAGCTGGTTGACGGCTTCCCCGAGGTTGGAAAAGGCCGCGAGGCGGAAGGTAAACCCGTGGGAAGCCTCAATCACGAGGCCTACCAAGCGCAGAGAGTCCGGGTTCCGCGCATTCACGGGTTCATTCGCGATCAGATAGCCGGTGCCCAGGCCCTTCGCTATCCGCGGTACAAGGCCAGGCGCGTCGGAGAGGATCCATGCGCGCCCTTCCCCGGGAGAACCGCCGGATCCGGTATGCGCCACGGTATTCTGGGGGATGACGTCAAGGGTATCGCGTTCGGGTAGAAACGGATAACTGCGCCGTGCCCATCGGTTGGGATCCACGGGATCGATATACAGGAGTACGATGCTGTCCCCGCGACCATGCTGGAGAACACCGTCCCCGGGAACCGACGCCAGCGCCAGCTCGCGCCGGAAAGAACCGGTAAGGAGGGATGCGCCGCCTGCGACGAGGACGGTCTCGGAATCCAGTCCTGGGGAGGGGAAGATCCGGACCCGGCAGGCGGCGCAATTTTCGGAAGAATCAAGGGAGAGGTGGATTTCCAGGTCTGACTGGGAGGCTTCGATCGCTGCGAGCTCCCGGCCCCGGTAGAATAGGGATAGGGCGGGTGTCTGGGGGATGCGGGGAGGCCTGGGAACATAGGGGTAACTCCTGCGTAACCTCTCCGCCGGATCGGCCGGATTGACCCACACGAGTATGATGCTGTCCGCGGACCCATGCTGCAGGGTTCCGTCCCCTGCAATGATGCCGGTGCTTTCGACGCGGCGGAATCCGCCCATAAAAACGCTCCCCAGCAGCGTCAAGGCTATCCTCTCGGCATCCGTGCCTCCCGATGGGGTAACCTGGATGCTACATCCGGAGCAGGTCAGCCCGTCCGGCCTGGTGAGGCGGGCCGTCAACAGGGTATCGTCCGCGGTAACCACGGCGAGCTCGCGCCCCCCCGCGAATAGGGAAAGACTGGAAGGCCCCGGAGGCAACTTGCGCGTATAGGTGAAAACGGTATCCGGACTGTCCTTCCAGCCCGCCTGCTTGGCGATAAGGCGGATGGTGGTGGTTTGGCGGAAGCACAGCTTTCCGGGATTCGCCAAGGTAAGCGGCGACAAATCCGGCGGGGCGCCGTTCAATCCGTAGTGCAGAACTGCGCCGTCGGTGGGGGTACTGAACTCCACGCAAACCGAATCCGTGAAAGCGCCCGAAGGCACGGTACTGCGGATCCGCTGGACCACATTGACCGGGTCGGGAACGAAAACAGAATCCTTAATGTGGCCGTAGAAACCGAAGGTGACGGGAAGATCGGACCGCCCGTTCTCGAGCAGGGCCGATCGTTCGAATACCTTGAAGACCGCCGTATCCAGTTCGAACCGTTGGTACAGATCCATGGAACCGTCGAACATGCTGGTATCCATCCCCAGGGCCTCCCCGGCCGGGGTCACGTACAGGTGAGGCGGAAAATTGGCCTGGATGCCGGCAACGGTCGCGAACTTCGGGAGGTAGCTGGATTCGAATCCCTGGAGGATGGCGAACAACTTGCCTCCTTGGTTCAGGAATTTTTCGAAATCCCCCCTTGCGTTCATCAAGGCGGACATCTGCGGGGCATCCTCCGGTCCTCCTCCGTATCGGATCCATCCCACGATGACAATATCGAACGCCCCGGGTACCAAAGCGCGCTTCCAATCGCTGGCGAGGATATTGAAGAGGATCGGATTCGGGTATCCGCTGGTGAAATCGAATTCGTGCCGGCCGGATATGTTCTTCGGGTTAAGGGGATCGATATAGGCGATGCGCACGGCGGCCCGTTTACCGATTTGGTCCGGAGCGGCCTTCTGTCCGAAGAGGAGAAAATCCAAGCCGGCGGTAAAGAACCGTTCCACGAAGGGATAGTCGGCCGCGGGAAATCCCATATGCGCGTCGTCGGCGCCATGGCCCGTAACGAACATGGACCCTTGGGCCCGCGCGACGCGGGGAAGCAAGAGCAGCAGGAACAGGAGGGATGCCGTGAGGAAGGTTTTCATGCTGGGCTAAATAAACCCTCGCGCCCCGGGTCGCGAAAGCGGCTCCGGGAGATAGCGGTGACACCCATGTCACCGGATTTTCCGGAGGAGATTCCCAGATCGCCGGCGGCATGATAAAATCGGCTCCCCGCGCCCCCGTAACCGCGGCGTTTCGGCCTTACATTCGGGTCATGCAACGCACCCTCGTCGTCCTCGCAATCGTAACAGCGTTTCTCCTGCCCGGTTGCGACGCGCCTTCCACCCGGCCCACGGCAAGCGCGACTGTCAACCAGCCGCGTACGGATTCTTCCGGGCGTTGCGAAAAATCGTGCGATGCGGCGGAGCCTTCCCTACCGGTGATTACCCAAACCCGGGCCTATGGAAACGTCACGACATATGGCGATGTCGTGAACCCGGCGCCGAGCGCCGGCGGGGCGTGCAATTACGGGAGCACGGCAATCATGCGTTTCGCCGCCATACAGGTAAGCGTGTCTCCCGGCGATCTCCAGGGCCAATGGCAAGGCGGCCGCATCTGCGGGCAATGCGCCGTGGTGCGGGTGAGAACGACCGATGGATGGAAATCCACGGCGGTGCGCATTATGGATAAATGCCCGGACGGATATTGCGGCATCGACCTGGGGGGAGAACCCGCCCGCGAAGTATTCGGGACGCAAAGCGGAAGGTATTCGGGCGAATGGACCTGGGTTTCCTGCGACGGATTGGATGGGGTTTCCGATGCACTGCCGGCAATCCATGTCAAGGAAGGCAGCAACCCCTATTGGTCCCTGATCCAAATCCGCAATCCCGCGGAGCGGATCCTGGGCATCCGCATGCGCAGGGCCGACCTGGCCGAAGGCGCGGAGTGGCGGGATCTGGCGTGGGCGACGGAAGCGGAGAATTTCTTCAAAGTCCCGATCGAGATTCTGCAGGACTCGAGCATGTATGGCCTGGAAGCCCTGCTACCGGAGGGGAAACCCTACACGGCAATCCTGAAAGGGAGCGCGCTGGCGGCGGAGAAGGCCGACCTGCGGATCATTCGCTAGGCGGCGCGACGAAATTCCACTTCACCACCTCTGTCCCTTTGGCATCGTTTCCGACGCAACTGGGGGTGTCCCGATTGCCCGCCATGACTCCGCCGTTCGCGATCCCCTGTACGTCCGGCAACCATGTGATCTGTTCGGGAACGGAGCCGCTGGTGGCGGTGCCGCAGTCGGAGGTCCAGGGGACTTCCGCATCCACGAATCCCCCCGCGGAGTAGTCGTAGCCTAAAACCGCGACGGCGGCCGGCTCCTTGATGAGCACTAGTCTACCGCTCCCATCCACGCGGCCCTTAATGGCCTCGCGGCGGGTACAGGTGCCTTCGGCCTTGCGGACTTCCACCCGCTCATGCTCATACGAGCCCTTCGAGATATAGGTCCGGGAGACGGGGTCCCAGAGCCATTCCAACGTAGTGACGTCGTGGATGGTCGTGGTTATGGTCCCGGTGCTAGTGTTTTCCACGCAGGTATACAGCTTGTCGACCGATCCCGGTAGGGTATCGGTCTTTTCGCCGCAAGAGACCACCGCCAGGCGCGCTTCTCGCATGATGGTGTTTTCGGTGTACTCCTTCAAGGTCTCATCGTTCCAGATGAATCCCGCCTTGAGGAGAATGGAGAGGGCGGCCGATGCCGCGTTGATGCCGGAGCCCACTTCATCCATCTGGTTCAGGAATCGGGCCGATCCCACCTGGTTCAGTTCGCTGTAGGCGCTCTGGAGCATTCCCACCGTGCGGCTGCTGTATTCGGGATCGCTCTGGGCAACGGGATTGGTGGGGTGGCGGGCGCATTCCATCAGGGCTTCCAGTTCCAACTGATGCGAGATCTACTCCCTTTCCAGCTGCAAGGCGCCGGAAACCGAATTCGCGGCGGAGGCGATTTCAAATACGCCCGAGACGGCGTGGCCGCCGGGCAGATGGTGCTCGGCCCCGTATTCCAGGATGGAGCTGATGTTGACCTCGGCGCCACGATGGGCCACCTCTTCCCAATGGCCGCCGGAACCTTGGGTTTCGGAAGCCGTCGCGGCCCGCTTCCCGAGTCCGGCCGGGAGCCCGGAGTCCGGAGTCCGGAACGAAATAATCGAGCTTGAGGACGTACGCGCCGTTGCTGGTGTCCAGGGAGTATTTCACATCGTATATGGCCGCCCCGCCGCCGGCCACGCGCGCCGATTCGGCCGCGGTCGGCGTGTACTTAATGCCAGGCGTCAGCCGGAACGTGATTTCCCGCGTCGCCCCGTTGGGATAGGTGCGAACCGCTTTCACGGTATGCGCATCGATTCGCGAAGTGTCCAGCTTGGACGCGGCCAGGAAATCTGCGATGTCCCCGGGAACGCCCTTGGACTTGATGGATGCGGATACCGCGGAATCAATGGGGAATTGCTTGGTGGAAACCTTTTCGTCGGACGAATCGTTTCCGGAATTGCAAGCCGCGAAGGCGAGAACCATTAGGGCGAGGGCAAAGGACTCCGCGGCCGGTTGCTTGGAATGAGACATGGTGACCTGCCTTCAAGATGTGGAGTTTCGGCAGGTCCGGAAGGTAACAATCCCCTTAGGCTTCGCTTTCGGCCTCAAGAATCAGGCCCGAAAACCGATAGTGGAAGAAGTCTCCGGGAGAAGACATGTCAATTTCCTCGCTGCAATCCTTGATCCTCAAATACGGCGCGAATTACGGCATCAAGACCGGTTCCAACGCCGCAGCAACGGACCCGAAAACCGACTCCGATTCCGGTTCAACTTCCGCTTCAAGTTCGGGCGCTACCGGGAAAACCGCCAAGCCCGCGGCCGCTGCCGCGAAGACCCTGCTCCCCATCGCCGCCAAGGATACCGTGAACCTGAGCCCGGCTGCGAAGGAGTTCCTGTCCGCGCATACGGGTCCGCTGGGCAAATTCGAAATGCCCAACATGATGAACTACTTCTTCGATTCCGGCAACGGATCCGATGAAACCGAAGGCCAAGGCACCAGCCTGGCCGACTTCCTGGGCAATCCCGGTAAGTCCGCCTCGGAGAAGAACCCGCTCTCCTCGCTCTCCGGTTTCCTCTAAGCCCGGCCCGACATCAGCGGATCATCAAGGCCTGGTACAGGCCTTGGGGCGTTCCCTCCGGAATGCGCAAGGTCGCGGCATCTCCCGCGCGTTCGCACGCGAAGGCCAGCCGCCCCCGCATATCGTAGAGTTCCAGGCGGCGGATCCCATGGGGCCACGCCATGATCCGGCTTCCCCCCAAGGTAACCGATAGGCTACGGAAGCTCTCCGGTTTCCCCGTTGCGGGCTGGGCCAATCCGCTTCCGGTTTCGCAGGCCTCGGGAACGTTCAGCGTGACGGAGGGATCCTTGGCGGCGCAGCCGGCCTTTTCCACGGGGATATCCACGTCGCATTGCGCGCCCGTGTAATAGATGCGGTCGATGCGGGTTTCCGGGGCGCGGCTGAAGAAGCCCGAGTAGTTGACCACGTACATGGCGCCATCCGGGCCCAGTTCGATGTCGGTGGGACCGTTGGTGGTTCCGTTCTTGAAAATATCCGTCTTCTTCCCCACCATGTTTCCGTTGTCGTCGATCTTGGCCACGTAGAAGCTGCCACCCGACCAATTTCCCCAGATGAAATGCTTGTGGAAATAGGCCGGCAGCTTCACCGTGGATTTGTTGTTCTTGTCGTAGCGGTAGAAGGTGGACCCGAACGACGCGCCGTTATGTTCTTCCCACAGGGGAGTCTGCGCCGGCGGCAATTCCTGCGCGCCCTTGTTCCACTTGGAAGTGTTGGTGGGCTTGAGGGGATCCTTGGCGGCCCAATTGGGGCCGTTCTTGCGGCTGTTGCCAGCGAAATAGGGCCAGCCCCCGAAGGCGGGATGCAGGTAGAGATCATGATCTTCGCCCATGCCCGTGCCGTCCGGACGATCGCCGTCCGGCCCCACGTCCCCCACCACGACCCAGCGGCGTACCTTATCCAGGCCGATGCCGTACGGATTGCGGTTGCCTTTTACGTAAATCTCGGGACGCACCTTGGCGGTATTGCGGTAGTCGGCGGCCAAGGCGGTCTTGCCCTGCTTGTCCCATTCCGCGGCCCAATACTCGCCGAAGTTCCCCTTGGGAATGGAGTAAGTGCCGTCATCCTTGGGATGGATGCGGGAAACGCCGCCGCGCAAGCTGGCGGTGCTGCTGGAGCCCCACTCCCCGCTGTAGACGCTGTCCTTCTCGTCGAACCCGTCGCTACCGCGCCCTTCGTTGTTGCCCACGGAAAACCACAGGTCGCCAAGATCGTCGAATTGCATGCCGCCGCCGGTGTGGCAGCAGTCCTTATATTGCACGGGGAAATCGATGAGGGTTTTGGGCTCGGCCATGGACAGGCGATCGGCGGATAGGGTATAACGCGTGATGCGGTAGGATCCGTTCGGCTTGCCGGTGGCCACGGAATGGTAGAGGTAGATGCGGCGGTTGACCGCGAATTTGGGGTCGAGGGCCACGCCCATCAGGCCCTGCTCGGGATTGCCGGCGGAGGGTCCGGTCTCCACCGCCACCTTGCCGATGGTATGCACGCTCTTGTCCGCGGCGCGGTATACCTTGAGGGCGCCCCGCAATTCGACGAAGTAAACCTCCACGTTACCCTGGGCATCGGCGCCCACCGCGAGCTTTACGGGCTCGTTGAGGGAGGTATCCAAGGTGCCGCCGGTGATCTTGACGGGATCCCATTTGACCAAAGTCTCGGTCTTGAAGTCGGCGTCCTTGTAGGTCGCGTTGCAGCCGGGATAGGTCAAGACCCCCTGGCCGTAGGCCCTGCGGGCCGAACCCGAGACGATGATTGCGATAGCAACGATGATAAGCGCGGTATGGCGCATGCGATTCCCCCCATTATTGATGCGGTCGGCACGATCCCTAGGCGGCCGCTATGTGGGCAAATCTACCCCGCCCCCTTTCCATGCGGGCCTGATTGGCGGGGTTACGGGGATAAAGTGTTGCGGAAACGCAACATTCTTTGGGCGGAGCAGTCGTTTCCGAAGCCCCCTCCGGGAGGCCGGATTTACCTTGGCCAAAGACCGTGATGGGCCGCGGTTTACGCATCCGGAGGAAGCGCTTGCGAAAGATCATGCTTAGGATAAATTTGCCGCTGCTGGCGGTTTGCTTCTTGCACATTTGCTTATTTCCCCGGGCCGGGTCGGCGCAGGCGGGGTTCAAGTATTTCCAGGCCGACGATACGGCCGCCGCGCCCAAGCTGCTTTCGCAGACGGGCCTGTACGCCGACATCAAGGCCAAGCGCATGATCGCGGACGCGGTGCGCTTCGACGTGAACTCGCCCCTATGGAGCGATGCTTCCGTAAAGGCCCGCTGGATCGTCCTGAAGAAAGGGACCTCCGTCGCCTACCGTGAGCTGGACGATTACCTGGACTATCCCGACAGCGCCATCTTCATCAAGCAATTCGCCCTGGATACCATACCCGGGGATTCCACTTCGCGGGTGTTGTGGGAAACCCGCCTGTTGGTGAATCTGAAACAAGGTCCGGACGGCTCCTCCCCTGGACAGGACAAGTGGTATGGCGTGAGCTACAAATGGCGCCGGGACCAAAGCGAGGCCGATCTCGTATCGCCAGGCGCGGGCGCCAATGATGGCATCGCCATCCATCCCCCGGGGAAATCCGCCTACCTGAAAAAATGGCATTTCCCGGCGCGGGACGAATGCTGGAAATGCCATGTGCAAGGGGCCTCGGGAGGCAAGCAGGCGCGCTCGGTACTGGGTTTCTTCTCGGCGCAATTGAACGGGCCCTACTGGCATGGCGCGGGAAACCAGGTGGATTCTCTTTTCGCCCGCGGCATCCTCAAGGGTGACCGTCCCGCGGATTGGTCCAAGTCCCCGCGTTGGCACGGCGTCTCCGATTCGACCTCGCCGGGCGCGACCTTGGACGCGCGGGCCCGCTCCTACATCGCCGCGAATTGTTCCGGGTGCCATGGCGCGCGGGGCAATGCCAATCATGCCGCGGCCTTCGTGGCCTTCAACTACGATTTCCATACCGGCGTCGCCGCCGAGGAATTGCGCGATCGCACCGTACGGCGCACCGATTTCGTGAGCGAGATCGAACCGAGGTCGATTACGCCGAAATTGATCGTACCCAAGTATCCGCAGAAGTCTCTGTTGTTATACCGCCAGACCACGCGCGATACCGTTCCCGGCGACTATGCCTGGGATACCCAGCAGATGCCGCCGTTGGCGACGTACGAGCGCAACCTGGCGGCGTTGGATTTGCTGAACCGGTGGGTGCTGGAAATGGATACCATCTTCGTGGGCGTGCGGCCCGTGGCAGGGGGATTGGGGGCATTCGCGCCCGTTGTCCGTGGCCGCACGCTTTCGTTCCCGGGTAACGGTTCCGAGGTCCTGGAACTGGTGGATATGCGCGGCCGGTCTTGGCGATTGCAGCCCATCGGTCCCGGCGTATACGCGATCCCGGCCGCCGCCGCGCCCGGACTGTATTTGTTCCGCGCGGGGAAATACCGGGTCTTGCTCTCCTTGTTCTGACCGGCCGGCTTTAAATCGCCGCGAAGCGCCCGACTCCCAGGGCCGCCGCCCCGGCCTCCAGGATCTCATCGGAAACCGGGCTCCCACGGGTAGCGCGCGCGAGGATGAGCGCGCCGGCCAATGTCGCCAAGGTACCCAGGTACTCTTTGCGCGAGACCCGCGAGTCCGCATCGGAGAAAGCCGACGTGTTCTCATAGATCAGCTTTTGGCATTCTTCCGCGAAGACTTTACGTAGAGCAGGACCGGCCTTGCCCATATCGGCGGCCAGGGCCGCGACCGCGCACCCGCGCCCGGCCCCATCTTGATCCCGATGCGAAGGGGATAGGTAGCCTTTGGCGTAGGTGCGTAGGCGCTTGCCCGCCTCCGGCTCTTTACGCGCACCACTGATCAGCTCGGCATTGGAATCTTCCAAGGCGCGCCGAAAACCCTCGGCGACCATGGCTTCCTTGGAATCGAAATGGGCATAGAACCCGCCTACCGTCATGCCGGCTTCGTGCATCACCTTGGCGACGGTGGCCGATTTGATGCCTTGCTTCCGCAGCACCTTGGCGCAGGCTGAGAGAATCATATCGTGGGTATCCCGTTTCTGCTTATTCATATTTTAAGCATAATATTATTATCAAAATATTACTATTAAAATATTATGACTGTAATAAATATCGATCTGAGTCAACTTTGCTTTAAATACTGAGATTTAGCCGATTTTTGGCTTGAGAAGGGCGTAGAAATAGGCGCCGAGCAATGCGCCAACCAGGGTGAATATCGCCCAAAGTTCCCCGGATCCGAGTTGAGCGTAGATAGGTCCCGGACAGGTTCCGGTAATGAACCAACCCAATCCGAACAAGAAGCCTCCCGCCCAAGTACCCCGGTTCAAGACCTTACCCGGGATGTTCACCGGTTCGCCTTCGGCCGTGCGCAAGCCTAGCCGTTTGATGAGAAAGACCGACAACGCGCCCACCAACACGCCGGAACCGATGATGAGGTACAGATCCGGTTCGCGGAAGAAGAACATATTCCGGATCTTGTACCATGAAATGACCTGGGCCTTGGTGAGCACGATCCCGAAATAGGTTCCCAACAAGAGGAACTTCAGCCTACCCATGGCGGCCTCCCAACCCCAGCAGGGTATGGATCAAAGCCGCAGTGAGGCCGCCGGCGAAGAACGCCAGGGTGGCCACCAGGCTGGCCTTCTGCAGGTTGGAAAGGCCCATGATGCTATGCCCGGAGGTGCAGCCTTGGGCCCAGCGCGTTCCGAACCCTATCAAAATGCCGCCCCCCAGCAGCTGTAACGCGCCCGTTACGGTATGGATACCCGGCGGGAGCAGCGGGGTCGGGTGGGCGGTGAGCAGGCGGGTGGCCAGGATGCCTCCCAGCACCAGGCCTGCGACGAAAAAGAGGTTCCAGGATTCCTTGCGCCAACCGTAGTCGCGCAGGTAGGCCAAGCCGGATTTGGGGAGCAAGGCCGCGCAAAGGTGGCGGAAGCTGGAGCTGATGCCCAGGTTTTTGCCGCCCAACAAAAGCATAAGGGGGATGGTGAGCCCAATGAGGGGGCCCGCAACGTACCAAGGCCAGGGTTCCAACAGGGCGCGCCACATAGGAAAAACTCCTAAGGGCTATATAGGATGTTTACGGGGGATGGGCAATCAGAGGGCGATTTCGAGCTGGCGGGCCTTACGTACCAGGCGCGCCTCGCACAGCTTGACGAACTCGAGTTGGGTCTGGGTGGCGGAGGTATTGGCGCGATGGCGGAAATCGCGCGTTGCGATGATCACCTCTTCCTGGATGGTTTCCCTGCCCAGTACGCGGCCGAAATATCGCGAAAGCCCAGTGAGATTGGAGAACACGAATACCGTGGTCCTGCGATCTTGTTCGTTCTGGGAATTATCCTGATCCATCTGTCCCCTCTTCCCCGGCATGCAGTCCGGTGTTCTAGGATACCCTTTTAGGAACTCGGGCTTCAATGCCCGCCGGTCTTGCAGCATTTTGGGTATTTGTGGCCGGGTTTGGGAAAGAGGGCTCGGGACTCCTTGCTTCTCGAGGCGTTTCCCTATAGAATACATCCGACCCGATCCGCAAAAGCCAAAGCCTTGTCGCGCATCGGTTTGAGGAACAGTCCATGGTCTCGTCGCCTACCGATCGCCGCAGCCAGAAATACGGATTCGAATCCGTCGATTCCATGACGGTCTTTTTCCGGAAATGGATTCCCGAAAACGAGATCACCGATCTCGTCTCCCAATCCGAAAGCAACTTCCGCCCCCGCAAGGAAGCTTCGGATCAGGAAACCGAACTCCAGAAAATCCAAAAGGCCGAGTTCGCCATCGTGCGCCGCCTCGTCCACCGCAACCCTCCCCTCTTCTGATCCCGCGGGCCCCGCCCGCCTTTCCCCTTTTCCCCTCCCCTCGTTCCTCCGCTCGTTCCTCCCCTGGTAATGTCATTGTCAGTACCTCCGTTGTCGTGACTATGACATTACAACGACGGAGACCCCTCTCCGGGCAGCAAGCCCCGCATTCCGGGCCAGAGCGGCGGTCACGCGCGCGCAACCTTAGCAGCACCGACCATCACCGCAGACCGCCCTCTTGCGGCGGAACCCAGGTAGCGCCAACCGCCCCTTTAGAGTGCGCCCGAGGCGCCCATTTTCCTATCTTTCCAGCCAACCAAGGACCAGCCATGATAGTCGATCAGATCAACGCCGACCTCATTACCGCGATGAAGGACCGCGAGCCCGCCCGCAAGGACGAGAACGCCCTCAAGATCATGACCCTGCGGACGCTCATGGCCGAGGTCAAGAGTTACAAGGTGAACAACCGCAAGGATCCGGAAGACATCGAGCTGGCGGGCATGATTGCCAAGGCCATCAAGCAATTCCGGGAGACCTTGGACAATGCGACCGGCAAGAACGCGGCCGGCGTGGTGCGCGAAGATATCGCGGCGCTGGAGCGGGCCAAGATCGCCGTCGTGGAGAAGTACCTGCCCCAGCAGATGGAGAAGGCCGAGATCGAAACCTTGGTGGCGGCGGCCATCGCCCAGGCCGGGGCTTCGGGCCCCAAGGATATGGGTGCCGTGATGGCCATCGTGCGTCCGCAAACCCAAGGCAAGGCGGACGGCAAGTTGGTGAGCGAGGTCGTGAAGGCGAAGCTATCCGCAGGATAGCCCTTTCCGTCGGCTGACCTTGGACCGGGAGGCGTAACCCGCGCGATTCCCCCCGGGAGCGCTCGGCGGAACGTCGCCCCCGATGGCACCCCCGATGGTATACTAACCCCATGCCCGATCTGATCTGTTATTGCCTACGCGTTGAGAAGCCCGCTATCGTGGCGGCCATCGATGCGGGCTGCGCTACGGTGGAAGACCTGAGCGCGCGGCTGCGGGTATGCACGGGTTGCGGCGGCTGCCGGCCGGATCTGGAAGACCTGCTGCGGTTCTACCGCGATGAGGCCGGCCCCGCGCACGCTTCCGAGACGAAGGTTTCCGCGCCGACGCCGGTTAAGCACCCCTTTTCGCTCCCCTGAAACCCCCTTTTTTTACCTTTCCCTGGCGATATCCGGTCGCGGATTGGTAGTTTACACGCGTCTTTTAGGATACCTGTCCGGATGCCCGGACGGTTAGCCAGCGGAGGATCTCTCTTTGCCTACCAGAGTTTTGCTACTGACATGCGTCTTGGGCCTGTTCGCGGCCCGCCTGCCGGCGCAGGAGACCTTGTCTTCGGTACAGCGCGAGCTGGACCGCGTGGACAAGGAAATCGAACGCGAAAAGGAATTGCATAAGACCGAGCGCAAGCGCGCGGGCGATTTCGAGGCCGAGAAAGCATCCAAGCTCAAGGCGCTGCAGGATCAATTGCGGCTTACGGGCGGGAAAATCGACAGCCTGAAGAAGCAGTTGGATCATGCCCGGCAGCAGAAGGGTTCGTTCAAGGCGCAGGCGGCCCAGTTCCAGGGACGGCAGAAGGAATTCCTGAAGGCCTTCGGCAAGCAGGTGCGCGATTTGGCGGCGGCCATGAAACGGGATTTCCCTTATGAGCGCGAGAAGCGCGTTTCCGATCTGGAAGAGCTGGCCAATGCCGTGGACAACGGCGTGGTGGGCGTGGAAGACGGATTGAACCGGTATTTCACCCTGACCCAGACCTCGCTGGACTTCGCTTACGATACCGAGGTGTACCGCGGCAATTTCCATTCGACGGAAGCGGGCGATCAGGAAGGCAGCTTCGTGCGCCTGGGCGCGGCCCTGCTGGCCTTCGCGGGCGATGACGGCAAGACGGCGGCCTACCTGGCCAGGGTGGATACGGGATACGTGTGGCAGGAGAAGGATCTTTCCCCCGAGACGCGCCAGGATATCTTCACCGCGGCCAAAGTGGCCCAAGGGAAGGTGGCTCCGCAGCTCGTGAGCATTCCCTTCCAGGCGCCCAAGCCGGTGGAGGGCTCCAAATGAAGGCCGCGACCGGATTGAAGTCCTTGCTGGCGGGCCTGCTGCTCGCGATGGCTCCCATGAAAGCGATGGCGCAGGTTTCCGTGAACGAGAACGCGGAGAAGCTGGAAGCCCTCAAGGAAGAGCTGGAGAAGGCGCGGCAGCTGCGCGATAAGGTGATCGCCAAGCGTTGGGAGGACAAGCGCGCGGACATGGACGCGCGGGAGAAGTTCAACCAGGCGTATGATGATCTCAAGGCGCAATTGGAAACCCGCAACCTGGAATCGGATCGCCTGCACGAGGAAATCCAATCCAACCTGAAGGACGCGGAAGAGGCGGAAGCCGGGGCCGAGAACGCGAAGGTACAGTTCCTCTCGTTGGGTTCGCAATTGCGGGATCGCATTTCGGAAATGTCGGCCTCGGTAGGCAAGAATTTCCCGGCCAAGGTCCCGGAGCGCATCCAGAGCTATAACCAGATCCTGAAGGCGGCGGACACCAAGCGCGAGGCTCCGGCCGAGATCCTTTCCGATCTGGCGGGCTATTATGCGAGCGAGTTGGCGCTGACGCGGGAGATTTCCCTGGAGAAGCGTGATTTCACCCGGGCAGGCAATGTTCGGGGCGAAGGCGTGCTGCTGCGCCTGGGCATGGCGGCTTCGGCCTACCGCGACGATAAGACCGGCGCGGTGGGATTGCTGATCAAGGACGCCTCCTCGGGCGCCATCAATCCTTTCGAGTGGCGCGAGAACCTGCCGGCCGACGCCAACGCGGCCCTGGCCAAGAGCCTGGAAGCCATGGAGAAGGGTACCAGCGGCACCGTCTCCATTCCCCTGGACATTCTACCGAACCAGGCCCAAGGCAAGGCGTATATCCAGAAGGAAGAGAAAAGCTTTTGGAAAAGCCTGATGCATACCGTGAAGACCGGCGGCGTATTCATGTGGCCCTTGCTGGTGATTCCCGTAATCGTGATCGTGATGTTCTTCTCCAAGCTGCTGGCCGTGTATCGCAGCCGCGCGGGCGGGACCCGCATCTACCTCAAGGCCGTGGACAGCCTGGCCGGCAAACCGGAAGAGGCCCTCAAGCTGTCGAAGCAGCAACCTTCCAGCCCGGTGCTGAAAGTGATCAGCGCGGTGGCGGCGAATCGCGACAAGGATCGCGAGCTGGCCGAGAAGGACGTGAAGGAAGTGTTGTTGCATGAGGTACCGCGACTGGAGCGGCATTTGACCACGCTTTCGGTGCTGGCGGCGGCGGCCCCTTTGCTGGGATTGCTGGGAACCGTATCGGGCCTGATCGCCATGTTCCAGGTGATAACCCAGCACGGCGTGAACGATCCCAAGCTCCTGGCGGGCGGCATCGGCGAAGCGCTGATCGCGACGGAAACAGGTCTGTTGATCGCCATCCCCACCCTGTTGGGGCACAACTTCCTGGCCAATCGGGTGGACAGCCTGGTCTCGGATATGGAGTTCTACGCGTTGAAGGCGTTGAACACCGTGTGGCCCAAAGGGTGAATGGGGTAACGCGTGAGTGACGCCCTGAGGCAGACCATTTTCGATATCTGGCGCATCATCTCCCAGGGCGGCTGGATCATGGGCGCGATCTTCTTCGCCGGCCAACTGGGATGGTTCCTGATCCTGGAGCGCTGGTGGCATTACCGCAAGGCGGACGGCAAGCCGCATCGTTTCCTGGGCCGGCTCCAGGCGAATGGCGGAGCGGGCGCACAGGGTGTAAATGGCGGCCCGAAAAACACGGGCACGCGGGGTGCCAATGGCGTGTTCGGAGCGGTGGCGCAGGCCATTACCAGCGCACGCGCGGACGGGCATGAGGCCATGGTGCGTAAAGCCCGCGAGGCCTTGCATGAGCATGTACCGGAGCTTTCCCGCCATCTGGGCACCCTGGCGGTGCTGGCGGGCGCGGCGCCCTTGTTGGGTCTGGCCGGCACGGTAATCGGCATCATGGAGACCTTCCGGGTGATCACCTTGTACGGAGCGGGCAATCCTTCCATGATGGCGGGCGGCATCGCCCAGGCCTTGATGGTGACGGAAGCCGGCCTGGTGGTGGCCTTCCCCATGCTCATCTGCCACGATCACCTGCAGAAGCGCGCGGACCATATCGAGGATGAATGCGTGGCGGGAGCCACCAAGCTTATCCGCATGTATTCGGAACCGGCGCGGGCGGGAGGCGCGGCATGAGCGCAGGCGGCGGAATAGGCGGCGACGATTTCGGATTGCGGCGGCGCCCCCGTCGCGTGGCCGAAATCAACCTCATCAACATGATCGACATGCTGTTCTTCCTGCTGGTGTTCTTCGTGCTCACCAGCAGCTTCACGCGCGAGACCGGCATCGACATCAACAAGCCCAAGGCCAGCAGCTCCAAATCCCTGCCGCGCCAACCACTCCTTATCGGCGTGACCAAGGACGGCGCCATCCACGTCAACGAAAGTCCCGTCAGCCTGAAAGCACTGGGGACCGTCCTCAAGCATTACATGCAGCAGGACCCGGACCGAGCGGTGGTAATCGTCGCCGACCGGGACGCCTCCATCGCCAAAGCCGTGGACGTGCTGGACGAGTGCAACCTGGCCAACGTCAAGAAGGTCTCGATCTCTTCCCTGAAAGAGTAAGCCGCGAGCCCCAGCATGCGCCCGACCGCGATACTCGAGAAATCCCTGATCTTCCTGGCCGCGGTCGCCGTGAACCTGGGGCTGTACCTGCTGGTGCCGTACATCCAGGTGCTGATCCAGAAAGGGGCCCATGGCCCCAAGGCCCCGAAGCAGGTGGTCACCGAGATCCAATTCGCGCAGCCGCCGCCCGAGAAACTGGTCAAGCGCGAGATCAAGGAGATCAAGCTGGCCTCCGTCAATCCGCCCCAACCCAATCCCACGCGGCCCACCACGCCGGGTGGCGGCCTCAAGATCGATCTGAGCCCGGCCGGCGGCGAAGGCCTATCCCTGGTTTCCGGCGGGGACCGCACCGGCGGCATCGGATCGGGG
This sequence comes from Fibrobacterota bacterium, assembly GCA_023249635.1. Classification (GTDB taxonomy): domain Bacteria; phylum Fibrobacterota; class Fibrobacteria; order UBA11236; family UBA11236; genus Chersky-265. The sequence continues at coordinate 9,227 of JAHFCH010000083.1, read as the reverse complement.
ACCGGGAACGGCACGGGAGCGGGCATGGCGGCCATGACCTATGAGATGGGCCAGGCCGACGTGGATTGCAAACCCACTAACAATCCCCCCTTGAATATGCCAGCACGCGCCGGTCGTGAAGGGATTGCCGGGTACGTGGAACTGACTTGGATAGTCAATGAATTCGGTACGGCGGAGCAGATTCAGATCATGAAGGAACAACCAGCGGGTTACGGATTTGCCAAAAGTGCCATGGAAACCGTTCGGTCTACCAAGTTCAAACCGGCCTTCGTTCAGAAGATTCCGGTCAAACAACGCGTGCGTCAGCCTTTTAATTTTGCGCAAGAATGAACATGCGCGTTACCCTTCCCCGCCTCTCTGCCGCCCTCCGCCTAGCGACCCTCGCTCTCGCCCTGCTCGCATTTCCGGCCCGGGCCCAAACGCCTCCCGATTCCGCCGCCCAACAGGCCGCGCGCGATCCTCTCGCGTTGGGCAACAAGCTCTATGAAAAGGGCGACTACGCCGCCGCCGCCGAGCAGTACCGCCAGGTGGCCCTCAAGAACAAAGCCTCCATCAACCGCGCCTTCGCATGGTTCAACCTGGGCAATTGCCACGTGCAGACCAAGGCCTACAACAAGGCCATCGTGGCCTATCGCCGCAGCCTTGAGGACGCGCCCACCTTTACCCGGGCTTGGATGACCCTGGGCGACGTGTACGCCTTTCTGGGCGCCGTGGGCGATGCCTATCCCTGCTACGTCCGCTCCCTGGAAATCGACGGGCCCAATCAACGGGCCTACCAGATGCTGGGCGAGCTCTCCCTGCAGGCCGGGGACGTGGCCGAAGCCTTGCGGAACTTCGAAGCGGCGCTCAAGATTGATCCGGACCAGGCGGACATTTACCTGGCCATGGCCGAGGCCCATGCGCGCATCCGCGATTACGGCAGCGCCGAGAAGGTGATGGAAGAAGCCCTACTGATCATTCCGCTGCCTTCGGCCGCCATGTACTTCTACCTGGGCCAGCTCTACGAGCTGGGCGAGAACGATCGCAAGGCGGTGCGCGCTTACGAAGAAGGCCTGGTGCTCGATCCCAAGAAGACGGAATACTACCTGCGCATCGCGGGCATCCACGAGCGCAAAGGGGACGATTTCCTGGCCCTGCTGGCCCTGGAGAACGCGGTGAAAGCCGGAGTCAAGAAACCCGAAATCCGCCTCAAGCGCGGCAGCTTGTTCTTCACCCAGGGGCGCTATGACAAGGCCCTGGAGGAGTTCAAGGCGGCCTACGACCTCGGCAGCCTGCAAGGCCGCAGCGGGGTGGAGAACGTGGCGGCGGTGTATTTCAACAAGGGCGACAAGAAAAGGGCCGATGCGGCCCTATCCGTGCTTGACGAGACCCGTTAAGCGGGGCCCCGGTCCGATTTGCGGGCGACGACCAGATCCTGGAAGCTCAGGAAATCCGGGCGGCCGCTCCACTCCCCGAAATGGATAGGGGCTTCGATGGCCATTCCCAGCTCCTTGTACACGCCGGCCACGTAGGTTTCTTCCAGGCCGATAGCGTCCTCGGGTACGAGTTTGTCCTGGGTGAGCACCCCGTCCACCTCGTACTCGAACTTGATGCGGCTTTTCTTCTCCGTGATCAGCTTGCGCGAATCGGGATTGATCAGGAAGTAGGTGAGCAGGCTCGAGCCGCCGGGCTTGAGCACGCGCGTGATTTCCTTGAGATAGTTGCGCACGTCCTTGGGGAACATATGCGTGAATACCGAGGTCGCGAAGACGAAATCGAAGGAAGCGTCGGGATACGGGAACCTGAATTCATCGGCCTTGATACGCCCCGCGGGGTTGTAGTGCTTGTTGTAGACATCGACGTATTGGAAGCGGAAATTGGGGTAGCGTTTGGTGATGTTCTTGGAGCACCAGGTGACGCCCGCCTTGTCGATGTCGAAGCCTTCCAACCTACCGGCCGGGGATAGGAATCCCGTGAAAGGGCGCGCCATGCGCCCGATGCCACAGCCGATATCCAGGATGGCGGATTCGGGTTTCAGCTTGCCGAATTTCTTGAAGTATGCGAAGAACTCGTCGCCGATCTTGATGAAAGCCGTGCCGCCGATGTACATCATACGCTTGGGGGGCACCAGGTCCTGGCGCCGCCCTGACAAGGTGTCGAGCAGGTCGCTCGCGCCATAGTAGACATTGCGCTTTAGGGTTAAGAACACGGGGCGCGGGAGCATTTTGCGCAACCCGACTTTGGCGATGCTTACGATATTCATCGCGTTCCAATCTACAAATTTGCCGGTTCGGAAAGCGCTGCGGGACCCGTTCCCCGGCGGCTACCCCCGGGGGCCTTCCGGCGGCGATGCGCTGGGGTTTTTGGGGATGCGGGTACTCCGGGAGGGCCGGAATTTATGATATTCTTCAAGCTGCGGAATCAAGGCGGCATGGCGGTAAGGCGGTAACTAGGAATGCGGAAAACCGGTTCGGAAAATTGGTGGGACGGTATGACCGGCGCGGCCGTGGCGATTGCCATGGTGGCTTCGCTTTCCTCGGCTTTGGAACTTCCCGCCTCCCTGAGCAAAAAGCTCTTGGCCGGAGACGCGGACATGAAGGATTTCGCCAACGGCGGAAATCCCAGCGAAACCCCGGACAACTCGATCGATCCGCAACAGTACGTGGTAGGGGGCGGCGACGGTTTCCAGATATCCGTAGTCGGCCTGCCCAGTCAGGAATTCTTCCCCATCGTGAATCAAGACGGTGATTTGTACGTGGGCGATCTCGGCCTTATCCGCTTGGGTAAGGTAAGCCTGGCCCGGGCCAAGGAAATCATCCAGACCCAGGTGCAGAAATCCTTACGCAGGAAGTACGAAGTCTACGTAACGCTGAACCGGGTCAAAAAGCCGGTCATCACCGTGAGCGGCGAATTGCAATCGCCGGGCACCTTGGTCATGAGCGGCAACATGCGTATCCTGGACGCCCTCAAGATGGCGAATCGGGGCGCCTTGCCTTCCCTGGAGGAATTCGATTACCGCCAGGTGGTGCGGCGCCAGGGCGATTCTTCCGCCACCTTCGATGTCCTGCGCAGCCTGGCCAATATGGATCTATCCCAGAATCCCTACGTATACCCCGGGGACAACCTGATGCTGCGGCGCATGGATCAACGCGTAACGGTGAACGGCGAAATCACGGGGCCGTTCGAAGGCGTCCTGCCTTACAAGAACGGGGAAACCCTGGCCGACCTGCTGGGCTTCCTCACCTTCAAGGCTTCCGCCGACTCGGGATACATCCTCATCCAGCAAAACGATAAGGATGGATTGTCGTCACCTGTGCGCAAGGTCTCTTTCGCCGAGGCCGCCTCCGTTCAACTCCACGATCGCGACGTGATCAGCATCGGTATCCGCGAGAACTACCAGCAGGTGGGCACGGCCATGGTGAGCGGGGAGCCGGTACGGCCGGGCACCTTCCCCATCGTGGAAGGCAAGACCACGGCGGCCGACCTCATCCGCATGGCCGGGGGCGCGCGGGCCACCGGCAACCTGCAGCGGGCCTACATCGTCAAGGCGCGGTTGTTCCCGGGGCCGAAGGAACCGGAGCCCAACACCCGCGATGAGAAGACCGTTCGCGATAACCGCCTCCCCAACCAACGCGACGCCGCCATGGCGGCCCTGCGCAAGATTCGTCCGGAAGAGAACTCGGCCCTGAACGATTTGGGGACCATGGGCGATGGCATGATCATAGACATCGGTGACGACGCCGATAAGATTCCCGTGCAGGACGGCGATCGTCTGGTCGTTCCCAAGACCGCCTACTTCGTCTACGTCAGCGGAGCGGTCAAGCACCCCGGTCCCTACCCCTACCGCGCGGGAAAATCCTTTTCGTATTACCTCGACGAAGCCGGAGGACTTACCTCCAAGGCCGATCGCAAGAATGAATTCGTGCTGACCACCTACCAGGATATGTCCAAGATCAAGGATACCGACCGTGTCGTCGAAGGCGACGTGCTGGTAGTGCCCAACGTGCTGGAGTACAAAACCTTCTCCACCGTATGGGTGCCGCTCCTGCAAATCGTCCCTTCGGTGCTGAGCCTGGGGTTGAGCTTCCTGCTGCTGGAGAACCAGCTGAACAAGAACTAAAGGACGCGGCCCATGCCGGATGCCTCAGTAATCCCGGGCTTTCGGCGCGCGTTCGCGGCCTCCGTGGCCTGTTGCGCGACCGCATTGCTGCTGGCGATCCCGTTGCGGGCCGCCTCCCCCATCCCCTTCACCGTGCTCGCGGACCGCGTTTGGAAACCGGCCACCCTTCCGGCCTTGCTGCCGCACGGTTCCGTCATCTATCCCATCTGGTGCGCCCAGAACGTTTGGAAGCCCTGGCGGCAATGGGCGGCCCAGCCTCCCAAGTTCGACGCCTATCTGCGTGAAGCCGGCATGGTCTTTTCGACCGGCGCGCGGCCCTTCCCGGCCGGCGGTCAGGACGACATTCCCGATCTCTACCGCGAGGGCCCCGACGGGGCCATGCTACCCTTCGATGCCTCCCATCCCCTTTTCCGGGCCCTACAGATACTGCGCGACGCCGGCATCAAGCCGCTTATCGACCTGGGTCCCGTACCCCTGGCGCTGTGCCCATCGCGGGCCAAGCCCCGCATCGGCATTTTCGAATTAGGCGTGGAAGGGCCAGGGGATTCCGCCGCCTACTCCAAGTACTTCGCGTTCGTGAAAGCCCTCTTCACCTATCTGCAAGGCCCCGGATACTTCACCAAAGCGGAACTGGAAACCTGGGGCTACCAACTGCTGCGCGAGCCGGACAATCCCGAAGTCTGGGATCCCGCGGGATCGAAGAAGATGCTGGATCCCGCCAACCTGGGGGAATACAAGAAACTGTACGATTGGACCCTGGCGGGCATGCGGGCTGCGGGCTTGCGGCTCAACCTTGCCTTCGGCAATCTGGCAGTGCCCTACCCCGGCAATATCGGGCAAAGCGGATGTTGGATGGAGCCGCTTTGCCGATGGGTGGTTTCCGACAGCGTTTCCGCCTGCCCCCGGCTGTCCCTACCGCGCATCGATACTAGCCGCGTAATGAAAGTGGGCTTCACCGCCTACGGTTGCTGCCAATTGGGATCGGATCCGGACAACCTGGCCGTGGCCATGCGCCAAGTGCATGCGGCGGTGTCGCCCTGGTTCAAGCGCGGTAACCTGATCATCTCCGTGGGCGAAGGCAACCTGGCGCTCTCGGCCGGCAACAACCGCAGCGACGGTACCGAACGGGGCGCGGCCTGGAACGCGGCCATCTACAAGAACGGACTCGACTACGGTTTGCATCGCTTCCAGCAATGGGGCTTTTCGAGCGGCGGCCACCTCTCCGAATTCGAGGATGGCCGCGGCCTCATGTCCCCCAGCTTCAACGTAGTGCGCATGTTCCGGATGATGGAAGGCGATACGCGCCTGGAAGCCTCGGTGCCCGATCGGAAAGAAGCCGATGGGGCGCGCGTCAACGGCTTGGCGGCGCGCGATAGCAATGGCGCCCTGCGCCTGCTGGTCTACCACTACCAGGCCGACTTCCGCGCCGGATCGTCCAAGACCGTGACCCTGGACGTGCGCGGCCTGAAGCCGGCGCAGCGCTATCTGGCGACGCATTACCGCGTGGACAAGACCCGCGGGAATTATTTCCGCCGTTGGATGGCCGACCTGGGAAGCCAGCGCATGGCGGGGGATTCCCTTGACGCCTTGGTGGGTTTCCAACTCACGCCTGATCAGCGTGTGATCTGGGACAAGCACCGCAGCGAGTATTCCCGCCTTTCGGATCTCGCCAAGGCCCAAGACTCGACTTTCGAGGCCAAGGCCTCCCGCACCGGCATCTGGTCGCGGCGCGTCGTCTTGCCGCCCAACTCGGTCTCGCTTTTCGTGCTGGTGCCGGCGGGATGAAAATCCTCTTCTTCTCTTCGCAATTGATCTTCGCGGGAACGCGTTTCGGCGGGGCCAAGCGCCTGTACGCCTTTGCCCGCGAACTTGCCAAGCGCCACGAGGTGTACGTCATGTGCATCGACGGCTGCCGCGAGATGGCCATCCTGCCCGCGGATACGGGCTTCGCCCATTATCTGGCGCTGCCCGACGCCGATCGCCACGTGGGCGCCAAGGAATCGTATTGGCGCTTGCCCGTCGACGTGCGCGGCGGCCTGGAACGGGAACGGCCGCGCTGGCAGGCCTTCCTGGGCGACACGCGTTTCGATGCGGTGGTATTGGCCTTTCCCTTCGGGCTTTCCTTCCTGGATATCTTTCCGAGGGATTTCGCGGGCCCTATCGTGTACATCGAGGACGATTTGTATCCCGAGTTCCTGCGCTTGCGCATCGCCAAGGGCCAGGGCCCTCTGCGCCGGCTCTCGCGGCGTCTGCGTTACCATCAAGCCCTGGGATTCTACCGGCGGAACCTGCTGCGCGTCTCCACCTACGCGGGCATTTCCACCGAAGAGATCGCCATCATGGGGCGCCTGTTCCCGGGGCTAAAATCGCAGCAGCTGCGGTACGGCATCGAAGCCGCGGAGCATCCGACGCTTCCCCCGCAATCGCCTTTGCGGATGGGCTTCATCGGCAATTTCCTGCATGTGCCCAACGCGGACGGCCTGGCCTGGCTGCTGGAATCGATTTGGCCCGTACTCCGGAAGGGTTTGCCCGGGGCCAGGTTATTCATCGCCGGGGTGGGATTCCCTTCCGCGCTGCGGGAAAAATACGCGGCGGATGCGGACATCGCGTGGATGGAAAACGTACCGCGGCTGGAGGATTTCTACCGCGAGATCGGCGTATTCCTCAATCCCATCGTTTCCGGGCGCGGAATGCGCACCAAGCTGATTGAGGCGGCGGCTTACGGGCGTCCCTTGATCTCCACCGCGCTGGGCGCGGAAGGCGTCTCCGACCTGCGCATCGAAATCGCCGAGACTCCGGAAGCCTTTCTCACCGCCTGCCGGCGTCTGGCCCAGGACGAGTATCTGCGGACCGGCATCGCCGCCGGGAACCGGGCCCGTATCGAATCGGCCTACGACATCGCCGCGGTGACGCGGGAGCTCGAAGCCCTCTTGCGGACTGTTTAAAGCGTGATATCGGTATCGAAAAGCGGGAAATAACGCGGGGCATAGTTGAGGCCGCGTTGCCGATCCCCGATCTTGCGGGCAGGCACGCCCGCCACTATGGCGTAGTCTTCCGCCGGCTTGCTGACCACCGCTCCGGCGGCCGCCACGCAACCCTCCCCCAGCGTCACGCCGGGAAGAATGATGCAGCGGGCTCCCAGCCAGACGTAGTCCTTGATCTCGACCGGTTTCGGTATGGCCTTGAAGTCGGGGCTATTGACGTCATGGGTAAGGGACAGGATGTAGCACTCGGGGGAAACGCTCACCTTGTCGCCGATGACGAGACCGGCCCGGCCATCCAGGTAGCACCGGCGGTTTATCACGCTGTCGGCGCCGATGGAAATCCTGCGACCGGTGAAGAAGCACCCCATATGTACCGCGGTACCGCGTCCGATTGGGAAGCCCAGGATGCCGCGCAGATAGGCATGCCGGATGGAGTAGAAGGGAACGTGGGTAATGAAGCCGTTGTACAGGTAGTACGCCACCGCCGCGGCCAGGTTCCTCAGCATCTGCGATCTTCCGTACCCGCTATGGCCACCCAAGTATTATAATTCCTTTTTTCCCGATACACGAGGCGGAGCACCGGACGAATGGACGCATTGCCATCCCTGAAGAGGAATTACCTCCTCAATATGTTGGTTACCGGGAGCAATATCGTTTTCCCGTTGGCTGTCCTCGCTTTCGCCGCCCGCGTTCTGGGACCCTCCAGCCTCGGCGCCTTCTACTTCGCCGCCGGCCTGGCCACCTACTTCCTGGCGATAGCCGCCGGCGCCATCCCGTTTTACGGAATCCGGGAGTTCGGGCGATTGCGGGGCGACCGTCCGGCCATGGAACGCTTGGCCGGCGAGCTTACCGTGCTGAACCTGACGCTCTCGCTTTTCGCCATGGTCATTTATACCGCGGTGGTATTCGCCACTCCCCGCTTCCGCGCCGAGCTTCCCATGTTCCTGGTGGTCGGAACCATGCTACCGCTACAGGCCCTTTCCGTAGACTACATCTTCCAAGGACTTGAGGAATATGGCGGGATCGCGCGGCGCTCCCTGGCCTCCAAAGCGGCCACCTTGGCGCTGCTCCTGATCTTCGTTCGCGGTCCCGGAGATGAGCTCGCTTATGCCGCCATCTTCGCCGCCAGCGGCATCCTTTCCTGCGGACTGGGCTGGCTGAGCCTGCGACGCAAGATCCGTCTCGGCTTCAAGGGCCTCGATCTCCGGCGGCACATGGCCCCGTTGGCGCCTTTGCTGGCCTTCTTCCTGATCGCCAGCGTCTACCTCAATCTCGATAGCGTGCTGCTCGGCATTCTCTCCACCCAGTCCGAGGTCGGCCTCTACAGTATCGGCGTCAAGACGACTCGCATGGGCTTGACCATGATCGGGGCGGGAAGCCTGTCCCTGATGCCGCGCCTCGCATACTTTCATGAGCAGTCCCGCCACGAGGAACATTCCGCGCTGGAAGCCAAGGCGCTGGAATGGATCATGTTCCTCGCTTCCGGGTCCGCAATGGTGCTTATCTTCGGGGCTCCGGCCCTGATGCCCTTTTTCTTCGGGCCCGGATTCCGGGACTCGGCATCCACCGTGCAGATTACCGCCCCGAACATCCTCGTCGTCAGCCTTTCGGGATTCCTGGGAATCCGGATCCTGCTTTCCATGGGCAAGGAATCCTTGTTCGTGTGGGGTACCTTGGCCGGAGCCGTGACCAGCCTGGGCTTGGGGATCTTGCTGGTGCCGCGCATGGGGCATGCAGGGTCAGCCATCGCCTGGGTCTGCTCCGAAACCTTGGCTTTTGCGATACTGATCTTCCTTAGCCGCCGTCACGGCATCCGGGTGCCCTTCTTTACGGCCAGGAACGGGGTCTATCCGCTTTGCGCGTTATTAATCGCGGTCCCGGCCGCTTTGGCCGCGCACATCAAGGGACCTGCTTCGCCTGCGGTATTGGCGGCCTTGGCCGCGGGCTCGCTGCTTTATCTGGCCGCCCTGGCGCGGCTACGGCCGGAGCTGGTCAAGGAACTGCGTTCGATGGCGGAAAAACTGGTGCGGAAGGTGCGGGGAAACTGACTGCGGGAACCAAGCGCGCAGGCGGCTCAGAGCTTTTTGGCAATCAGGGTGAAGCAATCGTAGGTCCCCAGATATTTTTGTTCCGCATAGGAAGAG
>JAHFCH010000082.1 GCA_023249635.1 Fibrobacterota bacterium | reverse complement strand
ATGATCGGCGCCAGCCAGCGCACGCGCAGGAAGCCTTCCAAGCTGGAGCGATATCCGCCCTGCAGGTTGCGGAAGAAAGGTTCGGTCCATTCGTAGAACCGGCTGTGGCGGGCCCGGGCCTTGACGATGCGCGTGGTCATCATGGGCGTGAGGGACAGGGAAACGAAAGCGGAGATGAACACGGAGCCGGCCACCACCACCGCGAATTCGCGGAACAGGCGGCCCGTGAAGCCTTGCAGGAACATGATGGGCAGGAACACCACGCCCAGCACCAAGGTGGTGGATACCACCGCGAAGAAGATTTCCGCCGCGCCCTTGTGCCCGGCTTCCACCGGATCCATGCCTTGCTCGATCTTGGCGTAGATGTTCTCCAGCACCACGATGGCATCGTCGACCACCAAACCGATGGCCAGCACGATACCGAGCAAGGTCAGCACGTTGATGGTATAGTCCGCCAGGTACATGGCGAAGAAGGTACCGATCAGGGAAACCGGGATGGCCAAAACGGGAATGAGGGTGGTGCGCCAATCGCGCAGGAAGAGGAAGATGATCAGAAGCACCAACAGGAAAGCGATGAAGATGGTTTCTTTCACTTCCAGGATGGAACGCTCGATGAAGCGTGTGCTGTCGAAGCCCAGCTTGAGGATTACGTCCTTGGGTACGGCCTCTTTCAGCTTATCGAAGCGCTTATAGAATTCCTTGGCGATGGCCAGGTTGTTGGCGCCCGGCTGGGCCGTTAGCGCCAGGCCGATCATGGGGATGCCGTTCTTCTTGAGGATGGTGCGCTCGTTCTCGGCCGCCAGGGAGGCCCGGCCCACGTCGCGGAAACGCACCAGCGAGGCACCGTCGGTTTTGAGGATCAGGTTGTTGAAGTCCTCTTCGGTATTCAGGCGGCCCATAGTGCGCACCGCCAGCTCCACGTTCTGCCCTTCGATGCGGCCGGAAGGCAGATCCACGTTCTCGGCGTTCAGGGCCCCGCGCACGTCCGCTACCGTTAGCCCGTAGGCGGTCAGCTTGTTGGGATCGATCCATAGGCGCATGGCGTATTTCTTCTCGCCCCAGATGCGCACCTCGGCCACGCCGGGAATGGTCTGCAAGCGCTCCTTGAGGCGGGTGCCGATGGCGGTAACGTCCAGGATGCCGCGGGTATCGCTTTGCACCGTGACCATGATGATGGGGAAGGAGTTGGCGTCGGCCTTGGCCACGGTAGGCGGATCCGCGTCGACGGGCAGGCTGCGGACCACGCGCGATACGCGGTCGCGCACGTCGTTGGCGGCCGCGTCGAGATCTTCGCCCAGGTTGAACTCCACCGTGATGGTGCTCAGCTGCTCGCGGCTGATGGAGCTGATGGATCGGATGCCGGAAATGCCGTTGACCGATTCCTCGATGATTTCCGTGATCTGCGATTCGATGATGTCCGCGCTGGCGCCCCGGTAATTGGTGCTCACCGTGATGGTAGGCGGATCGACCGCCGGGAATTCGCGTACGCCCAGGAATACGTACCCGATTATGCCGAATACGGTGATGAGGATGGACAGGACCGTCGAGAGGACGGGGCGGCGGATGCTCAGGGAGGAAAGGCTCATGGCGGCGCGGCCTTCAATCGACGCGGGACAGGGTAACGGCGGAGCCCGGGCGGATTTGCACCACGCCCGAGGTGATGACGGTATCGCCCGCGGCCAGGCCGGAAGTGATTTGCACCAGCGAATCGGTGCGCAAACCGGCCTGCACGGGGCGGGGCTCGGCCTTGCCCGCCTTAAACAGGAATACCTTGGCGCCGCGGGCATCCGCGGAAAGCGCCTCGGTGGGCACCAGCAGGGCCGCGTCCAGGGTTTGCAGCGGCACGTCCACGTTGGCGAAGGAACCCGGCAGGATTCTTCCGTCGGCATTGGGGGACAGGGCGCGCAGCTTCAGGGTGCGGGAGCCGGGATCGATGCGCGGATCGACCGCGTAAACCTTTCCCTGGTGGCGGGTTTCCGATCCCTGGATGGTGAATGCCACGATCTGCCCTGGCTTGATCCAACCGGCGTACTTGCCCGGTACCGCGAACTCCACCTTCACGGGATCGATTTCCTGTAAGCTGGTGATCAGCGTGTTCGGGCCCACGAAAGCGCCTTCGCTCACCTGCTTCAATCCCACTACGCCGCCAAAAGGCGCCCGCAGCTCGGTCTTGTCCAATTGCGCCTTGAGCAATTGCGATTCGCCCTTGGCCAGATTGAACTCGCTCAGGGATTGCTCGTAATCCTTCTGGGACACGGCTTCGATCTTCAATTGCATGCGCATGCGGTATTCATTGTCTTCGGCCAGCTTGCGGCGCGCCTGCGCCTGAAGCGAACGCGCCTGCAATTCGGCGTCGTCGATCTTGACGAGCAAATCGCCCTTCTTGACGCGCGCGCCTTCCTTGAAGGCGATGCGCACGATCTTGCCCTGCACCTCGCTGCGGATCTCCACCTCTTCGTTGGCCATGATGTTGCCTGTGGAGGTTATGGAGTTGTCGAGCTTTTGGGTATGCAGTACCAGGGCGGTTACGGGTACCGCCGGCATCGCGGGTCCTTTACCTGCTCCCGCACCGGGGCCCGAAGGCGCGGTTCCACCGGTACCGGAGACCGCGCCCGGCGCGGATTTGGCGGCCGCGGCCGTCGGCGGAGCGCCTGCCGGAACGTCCGTTTTCTTGGGTCGCAGGAAAATCAGCAAACCCAAAAACACCAATACGGCAAGGACGAGGGAAAGGCGGCCAAAGGACATGGGCAGGGGGCTCCTTCAGGAAATCCGGATCGGACCGGCTCTAAACTTAGAAAAGGGGGAGGGGCGGAAAAAGTTTCGCGTCATTGCGGGGAGGATCCGCCTGTTACCGGGTGGTTCCTATGTTTTGACAGTCTCATTGTTGCGGCGGTTCCCATAAAGGTTTTCTTTCTTGATCAATGCGTGCCGCGATCAAGAATCCCGGCCGCGAAGGACGCCCCACCCGCCGGGGCATAACCTGCGCGACCTTGCTAATCTGGGCCCTTACCGGCCCCGCCATCGGGGCCGATGCCACGGCGCCGGTGGCCTTGGCCGCCTTGGGACCCCGCACCTTGATCGTCCTCGATCCCGTCGATCTCGCAACCAACCTTCCCGACCCTGCCGCGGGCCGCTTGCTCCGCCGCGGTCTCGCCGACAATCCGGCCTGGCGGGTCACCTCCGGCGATTCCCTGGCGAAACAATTGCACGACTTGGGGATGGACCCGGATCTCCCCTGCGCCGAATTCCAATGCGCCTTCGATGCGGGCAACGCCCTGCAAACCGAATTCGTCCTGTTCGGTACCGCCACCAATCTGCCCGGCCTGAACGCCTATACCCTGGACCTGGCGCACATCCCCACATCCCAGGTGGTGTGGTCGCGGGTGGGGCAGGCCAGCAAGCGGTCCCCGGCGGGACGACGCATGGGCCGCAGCCAAATCCTGGAAGGCCCGTTGCAATTCGCCGTCGCCGGACTCGATCCCGCCGGGCTGAACCTTCGAAAGCAACCCAGTATGGGCCTGCTGGGGGTGATGGACGGGGGCCAATCCACCCCGCACTCCCGCGTGATCATGCATCGCGCGCTGTCCCATGCGTATGCCGCGCGATCTTATGACATGCTGGGACCCGCGGAAATGGAGGGCTTGCTGGCGGCCCTGGATCTAAATCCGGTCCATGGCAACGGCGCGGGTGATTCGGGAGCCCTGGCCGCGGGCACGGGAATGAGCGGCTCGCGAGGCATGGGTGGATCGGGGCCCGGAAGCGCGGACCCGGCCGCCAACATGCTGGCGCTGGGTAAAAGCATGGGGGTACGTTACCTGTTACGTACGGAGGCGAAGAATGAAGGCCGCGAGTACAGCATGGACCTGTCGCTCTATGATGTGGCCGCCGGGAAAATGATCCGGCATTGGCCCGCGCGCGCAACCGGGGATTACCCCGCCCTGCTGGGAATGGAAGATCGTTTCATGACCGCCTTGGGCGAAGAAGGCCCCGTGCCCCAGGCCGCCAAAGCGCATCATCCCTGGCGCAGCCTTGGAAAGGGCGCCTCCATCAGCCTGGCCGCCATCGGCGGCGCGGCCTTGGGATGGATGGCCTGGCAATCCAAAGAACAAGCCGATCAGGAATACGCCCGTTTCAAATCGTCGCAGACGCGCGATCAGGCCGCCGATGCCCGCGGGCGTGTCGTCGCCGATGATACCCAGGCCCGCAAGTACTGCCTGTTGGGGGGCTTGAGCCTGGCCGTAGGAGTCGCGATATGGACCTTCTGAAACGCGCGAACCTACGTAGCCTGTGGGTTACTGCGCGGGCCGTGGCGCCCGGCCTGTTCCTGCTCGGCAGCATGATGAGCTGCGGCCGCGACTACGCCACCCCGTGGCTTCCTACCGCGCCGCGGGATTCCATTCACGTGGTGGGCAACCTTATCCCGAAGGATTCCACCCACGTCATCAAACCGCCCGATCCCGTGCTCATAACCGGCGTGTCGGCCCCGGATATGCGTCTCGCCATCGGCGAGACGAAGCTGGCCGCCGTGAACCTGGATCCCGTGAACGCCACTTCGCCGGTGTATGAGATGACCAGCAGCAAGCCGGTGGTGGCCGAGGTGCGGCCGGAGGGCATCCATGCCAACCTGCCGGGAACGGCTACCATCACTGTGCATACCCTGGACGGCAGCGAGAAGATCGCGCGCTTCAAGGTGACCGTGGACCCGAACCTGGTGGTATGCCTGGGGAATTGCGGATGCGGAGAAGGGGGAAAAGGCAAGGATAAGGATTGCGGCGGTTGAAGTCCGCCGTCTGATCAAGAACGCAATTTCCTTCCGCGCCACAGATAGAATACCGCGGGATATACCGCCAGCTCCATCAAGACCGAAGTAAGCACGCCGCCCACCATGGGAGCGGCGATTCGCTTCATAACGTCGGATCCCGTGCCATGGCTCCACATTATGGGGACTAGACCCGCCAGGATAACCGAGGCCGTCATGATCTTGGGCCGGACACGCTGTACCGCGCCGATATCGATGGCCCGTTTCAAGTCACCGAGGTTTCGCATCGATCCCGATGCCTTGGCAGAGTCGTAAGCCCGCTCAAGGTATAAGAGCATAACGACCCCGGTTTCGGCATCCAAGCCTGCCAGCGCGATTAGGCCGACCCACACGGCCAGGCTCATATTGAATCCGAGGAGGTACAAGTACCATACGGCTCCGACCAGGGAGAACGGAACGGCGAGCAGAACGATGCCCGTTTTTACCAAGGACTTGGTATTCAGGAAGAGAATGATCACGATTATGAACAGGGTCAGCGGGATAACCACCATCAGGCGCTTCTGCGCCCTTTGCATGAATTCGAATTCCCCGCTCCAGATCAGGTTGTAGCCCGTCGGCAGGCTTACCTTGTCGGAAATGACCTTTTGCGCGTCCTTGATGTAGGTCCCTATGTCGATCCCGCGCATATCCACGAATACCCAGGCGTTAGGGCGCGTGCCTTCGGAGCGGATGACCATCGGGCCGCGGGTGGGGACGAGTTCGGCAATCTGGCCCAGGGGCACATGTTGCCCGGCAGGCGTAGGGATGAGTACGCGTTTCAAGTCCTCTACATTGTCGCGCAGCTCCCGGCTGTAACGGAGGCTAACCGGGTATCTCTCCAGGCCCTCGACCGTAGTGGTTACCGTCATGCCCCCCATCGCGGTCTGGATGATGCTTTGCACGTCCGCGATGTTGATGCCGTACCGGGCCGCTTCCACGCGATTGATATTCACGTCAAGGTAATTCCCGCCTACCGCCCGTTCCGCGAAGGCCGAGGCGGTGTGTGGTACGGTCCGCATTAGCGCCTCCACTTGCTGGCCGATTTTCTGCAGGGTATCCAGGTTGGGGCCCGATATCTTGATCCCAACCGGGGTCTTGATGCCGGTCGAAAGCATATCGGTACGGTTTTTAATGGGCATGGTCCACGAGTTGGTGAGGCCGGGGAATTTGAGGGCCGCATCCATTTCCTCGATCAGCTTTTCCGGAGTCATATCCTTCCGCCATTGATTTTCCGGCTTCAGGCGGATGGTGGTCTCAACCATATCCAGTCCCGCGGGGTCCGTGGCCGTCTCGGCGCGTCCGATTTTCCCGAACACTTGTTCCACTTCCGGGAAGGTCTTGATGATCTTGTCGGTTTGCTGGAGGATTTCCTTGGACTTGGTTACGGAAATGCCCGGTAAAGTTGTTGGCATATACAGCAGATCCCCTTCAAAAAGCGAAGGCATGAATTCCGACCCCAGTTTGTTGAAGGGAAAGACGGTAATCATGACCAGGGATACGGCCAATGCCAAAACCGTCTTGGGGAATTTCAGGACCGAATTAACCACGGGATGGTAGAACCGGATCAGGAACCGGTTGATGGGATTGCGATGTTCGGGTAGGATCTTTCCCCGGATGAAGAAGCCCATCAGTATCGGTACGATGGTGATTGCCAGGATGGAGGATGCGGCCATGGAGTAAGTCTTGGTGAAGGCCAAGGGGCGGAACAGCCTGCCTTCCTGGGCCTCCAGGGTGAAAACGGGTATGAACGAGACGGTGATGACCAGCAGGGACCAGAACAAGGCCGGACCGACTTCCTTGGAGGCATCCAGGATTATTTCCCAGTGATCCTTCCGTTCCCCCTCCGGCTTAAGGTTTTCATGCTCTAAATGCTTGTGCGCGTTTTCGATCAGGATGATGGCCCCATCGACCATGGCCCCGATGGCGATGGCGATGCCGCCCAGGGACATGATGTTCGCGTTGATCCCCTGGAACCGCATGATGAAAAAGGCCATGACAATAGCCGCCGGCAAAGTGAATATGGCGACCAGGGCGCTGCGCACATGGAGCAGGAAGATACCGCAGACGATGGCTACGATGATCATTTCCTCGAAGAGCTTGTGCTTCAGGTTGTCCACCGCCCGTTCGATGAGCTGGGACCGGTCGTAGGTGGGAACTATTTTCACGTCGGCAGGAAGGCCCGCTTGGAGCACTTGCAGCTTTTTCTTGACCGCGTCGATTATTTCCAGGGCATTCTGGCCGTACCGCATCACGATGACGCCTCCGGCCACTTCGCCTTGCCCATCCAGCTCCGCGATCCCCCTCCGCATTTCCGGTCCGATGTTGATGTCGGCTATGTCCCGCAGGAAGATCGGGGTTCCGGTCGTGGCATTCGTGGTAACAGGCAGATTCTTGATATCGTCCAGGCTTTTCAGGTAGCCGAGGCCGCGGATCATGAATTCCGCCTCCCCCATCTCAATGACTTCGCCTCCGGCATCGGAGTTTCCCTTTTGAATGGCCATTTCCACCATGCTCAGGGTAATGCCGTAGCCCTGAAGCCTGGCAGGATCCACGTTGACCTGGTATTGCTTGACGAATCCGCCCACGCTTGCGACTTCGCTCACGCCGGGAATGCTGGCCAGTTGGTATTTTAGGTACCAATCCTGCATCGAGCGGAGCTCCTGCAAGGACCGCTTATCCGAAACCAGTGCATACTCATACACCCAACCGACCCCGCTGGCATCGGGCCCCAAGGTGGGAACCACACCGGCTGGAAGCCGCTTCTGCGCATAGTTCAAGTATTCCAAAACCCGGCTTCGGGCCCAATATATGTCGGTTCCATCCTCGAATATGACGTACACCAGCGAGTAGCCGAAGAAGGAATAACCGCGTACGACTTTGGCCCCCGGCACCGAGACCATGGAGGTGGTTAGCGGGTAGGTTACCTGATCCTCGATGATGCGCGGGGATTGGCCCTTGTCCTCGGTGTAAACGATGACTTGGACATCGCTTAAATCCGGCAAAGCGTCAACGGGGGTGTTGTAGACCGCGAACACGCCGAAGCCGATTGCCAGGATGGTCACGAGGATGACCAGAACCTTATTGTGGATGGACCACGTAATGATTTTTTCGAGCATGGCGTATCCTTTTATTTCTGCTTGTCCGTGGCATCCATGCCGTCTTCCATGGGCGCGGTTTGAAGTTGCTGGATGGCGGACTTGAGGTTGCTTTCGGAATCGATCAGGAACTGCGAGGATATGACCAGGTTTTCCCCTTCATGTAGCCCGTCTAAAACCTCCACATAATCGTTCGCGCTTGCGCCGAGTTTGACTTCCCGCGGCTCGAAATACCCGCCTCCGGTAGCGACGATGGCGATGTTCCGCCTGCCGGAATGGATGATGGCCTGCTCCGGGACGGCCACCACGTCCTTGTGCGGGGCGGAATGGATGGTTACCGTCGCGAACATTTCCGGTTTGAAATCAAGGGCGGGGGTATTGGGGACCTCAATGCGGATCTCTCCCGTTTTGGTCACCTCATCGAGCACGGGGGAGATGAAGGTGACCTTTCCCTTGAACGGCTTTCCCGGCTTGTAGCTGAGTTCAACCTCGGCTTCGCTTCCCATTTTCACGGCGGCGATATCCCTTTGGTACACGCTGGCTACCACCCATACCTTTGAAAGGTCGGCTATCCTATACAACTCCATACCCGGCATCACGTTTTGACCCTGCACCACCATTTTTTCAAGGACAACGCCCGTGGCCGGGGACGCGATGGCCAGGGTATTCCGGGCATGGCCGAGCTTTTCCATAGCCGCGATTTCGGCGCGGGAGATGCCCCAGTTCATTAACCGCCGGCGGGAGCTTTCTACGAGATCACCGGAGCCGGTTCCCTCCATCCCGTTCATCCCCTTGGAGTACCGTACGGCCTGGAGATACTCTTCCTGGGTGCTGACGAGATCGGGACTGTACAGTTCCAAAAGGGGCTGGCCCTTTATGACCTTCTGTCCGGTGACACCCGCATACACCTTTTCCGCATAGCCCATAACCCGCGCGTTCACGATGGAGAGGCGGCTCTCGTCCACCCTCACCTTTCCGCTCGTGCGGATTTCCGTCTCAAAATCCCTTCGGGTCACAAGCTCGGTTTTTACGCCCATGTTCTGCACCGTGGCGGGATCGATATGGATTCCTCCGGCATCCGCTGCCGAACTTCCGCCATGACTCTTATCCATCGGCGTGAGTTTCATTCCGCAGATGGGGCAATTGCCCGGTTTGTCGGAAATGTACTGCGGATGCATGGCGCAGTTGTACATGCCCTTGGATTCGTGCACATGCCCTATTTCCGAATGGGAATTCGGGTGGCGGTTGAAGAACCAGGTTCCGCCGGCCACGATCGTGACGAGTATCAATCCCAAAAAGAGTACCGTGCCCTTTTTCATTTTCCGTCTCCTTCGGTAATCTTATTCCGGATGTCTTCCAGGCTTAGTCCAACGGCTTCTTCCAGCTCCGCCTGGCTGGAAAGCAGCCGCATCAATGCCATTTCGGAATTTTCCTTCGCCATCAGGCTCGTCCGAAAAGCATCAAGCAGGGCCATGAATTCGCCTTTGCCTCCCTGATAACCGGCCAAGGTGGATTCAAGCGCCTGCTGTGCCTGCGGAACCAGCACCTTCCGGGAAATCAGAGCAAGCTTTCGGCTGCTTTCCGATTTGAGAAGGGCGGCATGCGCCCGCGCGATAACCATATTCCTCATGTCCAGGTATTCCTGCTCCGCTTGATCCAGGTTGGCTTCGCTTTGAACCACCGCGGCCTTGTACTTGGGCAGGGACCAAAAGGCAAAGGGAACATTCATGCTTATCATCACCGACCAGTAGTCCTGCAATTCCCCCCCGTGCGTCCCGGAAGGCATCTCCAGCATGTTTTTATACGAGCCCCCCAGCATGAAATCCGGGAGGTATTCCTTTTTGGCAACCGATTTCTCAGCCTCCCGCATCTGGATGGAGGATTTCATGGCCTTAAGGACGGGGTGGTTGCTTTCCAGAAGGGGTTGCAGCCGATCTTGCGGAAAATCGATCTCGGCAGGGGTTATTGAATCGGCAACTTCCAGGGGGTTACCGATTTTCCGGTTCAATAAGGCGTTCAATATTCCCACCATCGCTTGCCGGGATTGTTCCAAGGTGATACTGTCGGTCTTGAGGCTGGTCAGCTCGGATTGGGCGCGCAGAATATCGGCCTGGCGGCCTATACCGACTTCGTATTGGCGGCGGGCACTCTCGATAAGACGGGAAATGAGAGCCTGGCTCTCGCGGTTGATTTCCGCGCGCCGATCCAAAAGGTAAACCTCATAGTAATCCGTTTTCACTTCGCGGACGATTTTACGCTTCAAGGCTTCGAGCTCGAAATCACCCATCTCCGCATGCTTGTGCTCGGCATGCTTCCGCGAGCCGATTTTCCCCGGGAATGGGAATGCCTGCTGGACGGAATAGTCGACTTCCATCTGGTTTTTCAGGGGATTCGGGAAGGACCTTACCGGCGACTGGTAAAACTCGACGCCAACCTGCGGAGGCTCCAGATACCACGTATGACCCGGCGAGCCGTGTAAAGCTTTCACCTGGAATTCCATGGCCCGGATGCCGGGGTTCCTTTCCAAGGCTTGAATGACCAGGCTTGGCAGGGAGTCCCCGGAATGCGCCGCGGAGTCCTGCTGCACTACGTCGTTTCCCATTTCATGGGCCAGGGTCGGAAAAACCGCCAACAATGCAACCAGCGGCAAGCACGCGGTCGGAGGGAACGGGATTCGAAACATGTGCGGCATCCTTCAATTTGGAATTCGGGTATTCTGCGGACGGAATTGATGCAACGCGGCCTGGGACTCCGAAAATCACGGCGGCACGGAAAAACCGGGGCGCTAGCGCGGAGGGCCAGGAATAAAGGCTACACCGCCCCTGGAGCCAGGAGCGGGTAGCGGGCTGTTAAATGAGGAGGCGGAGCGTCGTGAGGTAGAGCGGAGGACTGGACCGGGACTGCAGATCCTGTGGAATCGTGAATCCCGGTGCGTCCATTGAAATAGCCGGAAGGATCCCGACAACGACTCCGGACATCTCCGGCATTGAGGCCTGATCAGATGGCATCTGCGGAAGCTTTTGCGCGGCATCTTGGATGCAACAGCCGTTAGCTTGCGAGGAGGCGTTATGCGTGTTTTGGGCGAGGTTGGCCGGTTGCCCCGGGGAACAGCAGGAGTGGCTTGCCGCCACTCCGGAATGGCTGGAGAATGAGTCCAGGATGAACCGGCCCAATTTGTGATTGACTAGGCAACAGCTAAAGACTTGGCTGGAAAAAAAGACCGCGATCAAGAATGTGGCCATGAGTCCGCGATATCGATTCTTACCCCGCCAAGCCATAGTCATAATATACCATAGGTCCCCGAATCTTCCCTGAAGTTACCGCTGGAGGGGGAGGTTCCCTCCTTTTTGCGTCAAATCGGCGGCTGGAAACGTTTCAAACGTAGGCTATTGAGGAGAACCAGGAGGCTGGAAAGCCCCATGGCGCCCCCCGCCAACACCGGATTCAGCTCCCATCCCAGGGGGATCGCCGCCCCCGCGGCCACCGGGATCAACAAGGCATTGTACCCGAAAGCCCATACCAGATTGAGACGGATGGTCCGCATCACGGCGCGCGCCAAGGCGGTCACCCGGGGGAGCGAGCGCAGATCCGGCGACAACAGGAGAATGTCCCCGGAGGCCAGGGCCAGGTCCGATCCTCCCGCCATCGCCAGCCCCGCATCGGCGGCTGCCAAGGCGGGCGCATCGTTGAGTCCGTCCCCGACGAATGCGGTTTTGCCTTCCGACCGCCAGGCTTGCATGACTTCCGCTTTGTCCGCCGGCATCAGGGCGAAGCGCACATCGGCGATCCCGACCGCTTGGCCGGCCGCGTGCGCAGGTCCTGCGTGATCCCCGGTGAGGATCGCCAATTCCAATCCCAACTTCCGCAGGGCCGCGACGGCTTCCCGCGCTTCCGGCTTTACAGGATCCGCGATCACGGCCAGTCCCACGCATTTCCCATCGACGGCGATCCAGACCACGCCGGCCCCCGCCGTCGCCGCCGCGGCCGCCACCACCAGACCCCGGTCGCCCAACCCTTCCGGCTCCGCGCCGACCTCGGCCAGCATCCGTGGTGAACCCACGACCACTGCGTGACCGGCGATTTCCCCTTGCACTCCCAGGCCCGCGCGCGAAACAAAGGCCATGGGCACGGCGGGCGCCACGCCCCTTGTCCCCGCATACGCGACCAGGGCCTTGGCCAAGGGGTGCGCGCTGCGCGCTTCCAAACCGGCGGCCAACGCCAATACCTTGTCTTCCGGCCATCCCGCCGCGACCGCGAACTCCGTAACTTGCGGGTTACCCAGGGTAAGCGTGCCGGTCTTGTCCAGGGCCATGCGCCGGGCCTCGGCCAAGGCCTGCAGGGCCGCGCCGTCGCGCACCACCGCACCCAACTCCGCGGCCCGCCCGGTGCCCGCCAGCAGGGCCGCCGGGGTGGCCAGGCCCATGGCGCAGGGGCAAGCGATTACCAGCACGGCCACCGCGTGCAGCAGGGCCGCAGGAAAAGCGGGCGACGGAGCGAGGAACATCCAGGCCGCGAAGGTGACCAAGGCGATAAGCAGGACGGCGGGAGTGAACACCGCCACCACCTTATCCGCCAGATCCTGGATGGGCGGGCGCGTGCCCTGCGCCTCTTCCACCAAGGCGATGATGCGGGCCAGGGCGGTATCGGCCCCCACGGCGTCGGCGCGGAAAGTGAATTGGCCGTCGGCGTTCAGGGTGCCGCCCGTGACGCGATCCCCGGGACGCTTCGCCTTCGGCATCGCCTCGCCCGTCAGCATGCTCTCGTCCACTCGGCTTTCCCCGGACAGGACGGAGCCGTCCACGGGGATGCGGTCCCCGGGTCGAACGGACAATTCGTCCCCGGGTAACACCCCCGCTACCTCGACTTCGACTTCCTTCCCGCGCCGCAACAGGCGCGCCGTGGCAGGGCGCAGATCCAACAGGCGGCCGATGGCCGCGGCGCCGCGCCCTTTGGCTTTGGCCTCGAGCCATCGGCCCAGCAGCACCAAGGCGATGACCACCGCGGCGGCTTCGAAATAAGCGTGCCGCGCGGCGGGCGGGAAGGCGTTGGGCGCCAGCGCCACGGCAGCGCTGGAGAGGTATGCCGACCAGGTGCCCAGGGCCACCAGGGTATTCATGTCCGGGCTGCGATCCCGCAAGGCGCGCCAGCCATGTTTGAGGAAGCGGCGACCGGGACCGAACATGACCGGCGTGGCCAGGCCCATCTGGATCAGGTTCCAGAAACCTTCGTTGGGATTGAGACGCATCAGGGCCATGTGCAAAGGCGGGACCGCCATGGGCAGCATGGAGAGCAGCAGCAGGGGGATGGCGAACACGAGGGACAGGGTAAGTTCGCCGGCGAGTTCCCGGGCGTGGTGGCCGCCCGCTTCCCCACCCTGCCTCCAGGGTACGGCCCCATACCCTGCCGCTTTGACCCCCGCGAACAATCCCACCTCGTCGATCTGCCCGGGGTCGAAGCGTACGTCGGCCCGGGAGGTGGCCAGATTCACATGGGCTTCGGCTACGCCGGGAATTTTGCGCAAGGCACGCTCCACGCGGCCCACGCAATTCGCGCAGCTCATGCCTTCTACCCCAAAGGCGGTTTTCGCCGTTGTGCCCATATCCGCAAAATATGACGGATACGGTCGCCGGTCAATCCGGCGGGACGATTACTATTCTTTAATCCATGTTCGACCGGATCATGGAAAACTCCATGGCCATATGGATACTGGCCTCCGCGACCTATCCGATCTTCCTTTTCGGCATGATTTATAAGGCTATTCGCCGTTATCGGCAGTTGCATGCCGAACCGGCCTACGTGCCCGCGGCCCTGACGTCCGTTTCCCGCGCCAGGCGCGAGGACTGGATCCCCTCGAGGTAACCTTCAGGTTACTACGGCGGCCTCTTCCCGATCCCCTGCCGGGTTCCGGTCCCGGAAACGCTTCGCCGCGATCCGGTCCCGCATCAGCACCCAACCCCAGCAAATCGGGATCAAGCCCAGCATCACCGCATCGCCCTGCCAGGTGAGTTTAAGCGGACGCTTGCCGCCCACCACTACGAAACCCGCGAGTACCGTCAGATGGAGGATGTATACGTCCAGGCTGCGTCTGCCCATGGGCAACAGCCAACGCTGGGCTTTGTCCAACCCGGAACGCGCCACCGCCAAGGCCGCATAGATCAGTACCACCAGGGACGCGATGACGGGAACCAGGATCGGGCGCAGATTGTAATAGGGCACATCCACCCGGGTGCGTACGCCGCCATGGCTGATGGATAAGGTGCGGATGGTTTCGTAGCGGCCCAGGGGTTTGGAAAAAACCGCCGCGAACCCGTGGCGATGGAGGATGAAGGCCAGAGCGGCCACGGCCGCGGCCAGAATGGAGAACCGCACGGCGGCGCCGCGCTCCAAGGACAGCGCGCCCAGCGCCCCCAGGCAAGCAAAAGGGAACAAAGGCAATAGCGGGCTGTTGCCGGCATTCAGAACGAATACTTGCAGGCCGTGGTGATCCAACCAGAGATGCGTCCCCAGGCACAGCGCGACCACGGCGAGCAGCGCGGGTATCGGGCGGGGACCGGCGACCAGCAACATCCCCAGCAATCCCGTGTAGGCGATGGTGGCCAGGATACCGCTCATGGTCAGGACATCGGGCAACTGCAGGCCATCTTCCAGCGCGTAGAATACGCAGGACACCGCCCATAAAGCCGCCGCCCGGATGGATTGCTTACGGAACCAGGCCGCGCGACCGTGGACGCGCGCCGAGCGCCAGGAATGCACCAGCGAGGCACCGACCAGGATCAGGAAAAGCGAGGCGGTGAGCGGTTCGATGAGCAGGGAGAACCGGCTCCATTCCCGCCGCTCATCCCAGACGATGAGGCGGGTGGTATGCGAAGCCATCATCAGGAGTACGGCGATGAAACGGAGGCCGTCGAGGGCCGTGTCCCGCGCGACCGACCGAGCGGAAGCCGTTCCGGCCGCATGCCGCGGGGTGGTAGTCTGCGGTGCGCTGGGTGACGTTTCGTCCGGGGTCATGATCAATAGGCTTCGGGTTTGCCGCTGACCAGAAAGCGGGAAATGCCGGCCAGGTAATCGCGGGTGTTGCCATAGCGGGTGAAACCCCATTTGCGGATGCCGGTTTCGATTACCGGAACGCTCAGGGTATCCCCGGGATGCAATTCATTCAGCGCCCTGCCTTGGTTGTGCTTCTGCAAAAGCCAGAAAGGGATTTCCCGCTCCTGGGACCAGCTCCATAAATTCAAACCCTTCTCCACCGCCAGGGGCTCGGTGACGGAGACGTAATAGTTGCTGTAGAAATCCTCTTCGATGGCGCGGTAGTATTCTTCGCGCCGTTTCATGAATTCCTTGGCCTTGTCCTCGGCCAGGGGGATCTTGATGCGGCGGCCCATGCGGAAGTCTTTGGGATTGCGGATGCCGTTGAGCCCGCGCACGGTCTTCTCCGGGACCCAGGCCCACTCGGCGTAATGGGAGAGGGTTTCCTCAGGCCCGGCCAGAAAGGAGAGCTTTCCCTTTTCGTATGTGTAGTCCAGATGGTACACGGCGGGATTGAATCGATCCATGGGATGGGCCAGCTTGTCCAGATCGGAAGCCTGCAGCGCCAAGGTGGAGTCGACCACGTGATCGGGCGCGGCCGGCGCCAGGACCGGGGTCGGAGGGACCGCGGGCGGGGCCTGCAAGGCCGCCGATTGCGGCACGGAGGCATTCGCGGTGGGCGGCGATGCCGTAGCGGGGAAGTTACCCTGGGGCTTAGACGCCTTGGGAGGGTTGGCCGCGACGGGAGCGGCGGGCGGAGCCTCGCTGAGCAAGGCCTGGGGCTTCTCCGGCGCGGGATTCCGGGCGGCGACCTTTTCGCGCATCCGCTCGCGCAGCTTGGGCTTCTTCGCCGGAGCCGGGACCGAGGGATCCGAGACCGAGGCGAGGTTGGCGGATTTATCGGGCTCGACGGCGGCCAGGGCCATCGCCTTGGGTAGCGTATCGGTTACGGGGGCGGCAGCGGCGACCGCTTCGCCGGCTTGCGGCGCCGCCGGTTCGCCCGACGGGGTTGGCGACGCCACCGGAGCGGAAGCTTCGGCCGGTGGCTGCGGCAAAGCCGAAGCCAAACCCTGGACGGCCGGGGCAGGAACGGCGGCCACCACGGATCCGGCCGGCACGGTCCCACCCAAGCGTCCCGCCAGGGAAACCAGATCCAGGCGGGCGGGCAAACGCAGGGCGAAGCCTTTGGGCAATTGCGCATTGCCCCGGAAGGTCGCCGGCCTCAGGCCCAGGTTGTATTCCTCCAGTTCCTCCGGTGACAGCCCCGTGGTCGCGCACAGGAACTTGGTGCCCAGCGGTTTTTGCAATACCAGGTACCGGTATTGCAGCGGCTCCAGCTTGTGCAGATCCGGGAACAACGAATCGGCCTGCAAGGCGATGCTGGAAGCGGCCAGGAATTCGGCGTAGAAATTCTTGGATGCGAACCCGAATGAGTTCGAGTAATAACTCTTGATGATGGTCGATAATTCGCGCGTACCGGTGGTGCGGGCCGCCTTGGCCAATCCCCCGGGGCCGTGGTTGTAGGCCACGATGGCCAGCGGCCAGCTTTTCAGCCAATTGTGGTTGTACGCCAGCATGCGCCCCGCGGCCACCGTAGAGGCCTGGGGATCGCGCCGTTCGTCCACCTGGTATCCCACCTTCATCTGGAAGCGTTTCGCGGACGATTTCATGAATTGCCACATGCCCGCCGCTCCCACCTTGGAATAGGCGAAAGGATAGAACGAGGATTCCACATGGGGCAGATACTTGAGCCGTGAGGGTACGCCTTGGGTCGCGAATACCGAATCGATCAGGGGCAGATAGCGATAGGAGCGCTCCAAGCCTGCGCGGTATTTGCCCTTGAGCCCGCGTTGGAAACGAATGCGATCGCAGGAAAGCATGATGGCGGTGCTGTCCCAGTACATGGGGAATCGGCCCCGCAAGCCGCGGTCCTCGTTGGTCCAAGAACCCGTATCCTTGGCCACCATGGCGCGGATCTCCGCTTGCAGGATCTTCACCTGGGCCTCGGCCAGCTTCATCCCCGGCCGACCCTGCCCCGGCGCCGGTACCTTGCGGAACACCAACTCGGGGTAGAAGGGATCGTGCAACAGGCCTTCGTCGTCGCCGACTTCGGAGTAGATGGCGTACCAGAAGCGAGCCTGATCGAGGATGTACTCGTCGGCTGTGAAAGTCTCGTCGGTGATGATGCGGAAATGGCGATCGTCGAAATACCCGGCGCGCGGCGCGACGGCGGAAATCAGGAACAGGAATGCGGGAAGGGAAAAGCGGGACCGGCGGAAGGGCATGGTCCCCATTATAAGTGTCTACCGGGGCCGGGTCAAACGATCACCCGCGGATTAATCCGGGGAATCAGTCGATTTCGGGAACCGCGCCTTTGGCAGGACCTTTTTCATCGTCATCATCCTCGTCATCATCGTCTTCTTCGGCCGCGGCATCGCCTTCGGCGCCCGGCTCCCCTTCCTTCTTCATCAAGGTCGGGTGGAAGTCGATTTTGCGGGCTTCCTTGGTTTCGCCCAGATGCAGGATCTCGGCGCAATCGTCGCAATAGCCGAGCTCTTTATCGATGGTGAAGCGTTCGGAAACCTGGTTGATGCCGCACTTGGTGCACAATTGCGGGCGCAGCATGTTGCGCTTGAAGATATGCTGGTTCTCCAGCTCACGCTCGATGCGCTCCACCAGCTCCTCGGGGCTTTCCTCGCCTCCACCGCCGCGACGACGGTTCTGGATATCGGCGGGGATGGGCGTAGCCGTGGTCTTGTCGCCGCGCTTGATGATGCGTTCCGAACCGGGAATGACTTCCTGGAAGAAAGCCTTGAGAGGCTTCTTGGGCGAGGCTTTCACATCGGCGGCGATGACCTTGGCGCCCCCTTTACCGGAGGCTTTGGCCTTGGCTTCCTGGATGGCGGCCATGGCCTTGGAAGGCGGGACCTTGTCTTTGGCTGCGGCCCGGGCGGCGGTAGCCGCGAGACTACGCTGGGCCTTTTCCATCGGGCCTTTTACGACGGGAACCTTTTTAACGCGCGGGACCTTGGGCGGTTTAACGGCTTTAGGGGCGGGCGGCGGCTTGGGAGCGGCCGGGACCTTCGCGGTCGCGGGAGCTTTGGCGCCTTTGGCCGGGATGGCGATCTTGGCGGCCGGTGCCGGGGCTTTGGCGGGAGCGGCGGCCTTGGTGGGCTTAGCCTCTTCCTTTTTTCCCTTTACAGGAGCGTGCGCGGCAGCGGCCTTCTTGGGAGGCTCGGGCTTTTTCTTGGCAGCCGGAACCGGTGCGGCTTTGGCGGCCGGTTTGCCTGCGGGCACCGGCTTGGCAGCCGGCTTCTTGGCAGGAGCGGCGGCTTTGGGCACGGGCTTCTTCGCTGCCGGCGCCGCCTTGGCGGGCTTGGCCTTGGCGTTATTCTTCGGGGAGGGCTTCACCTACTTCACCTCGGTGAGGGTAATGTCCAACATGGGGTCGCCACGCTCGATGCGTGTCAATACGTCGAAGCCGGAAACCAATTTGCCGAAAATGGTGTGCCGGCCATCCAGATGCGGCTGGGGCATGTGGCAGATGAAGAATTGCGAACCGGCCGTATTCGGTCCGGCGTTGGCCATGGAAAGGGATCCCGCCTCATGCTTGAGGTTGTTGTGCTCGTCGTCTAGTTTCCAATTCGGTCCACCCGTGCCGTCCCCGTTGGGGTCGCCGCCTTGGGCCATGAATCCCTCGATGATGCGATGGAAAGGGAGCCCTTTATAGAAGCCGGAATCGACGAGGTGGCAGAAATTCGCCACGGTATTGGGAGCTTGCTTGAAGTAGAGCTCAAGCTTAATCGTCCCTTCGTGGGTCTTGATTTCAGCGAAAATCTGCTTGATGCCGGTATAATCCCGCTTGTAGTCGCGACCCTGGGCCGAGGCCGGAGTCAGCGCGCCCAGGCAAAGGACGGCGGAAAAAGTGGCCAACCAGACGGAAACCGAACGCGAAAGGAATTTCACTGAGGCCATAACCATCCTATAACCCCCTAAGCCGTTAAGGCATAAGAGGTCCCGATGAAAAAGGGAGGTTTTAAAGACTAGGGGAGGAAATTAGTAAATATCGAGCGGATAAAGTACCTTTCCCCCTCTTTCCGACGGTAAAGCATGCGCCCAGATCCTTCCCGAATCCGCAATTTCTGCATCATTGCCCATATCGATCATGGCAAATCGACGCTGGCAGATCGCATGCTGGAAATCACCAAAACGGTGAATAAGCAGGCCATGCAAGCCCAGGTTTTGGATGACATGGACCTGGAACGGGAGCGCGGGATTACCATCAAATCCCACGCCATCCGAATGCTCTATACTTACCAAGGAGAGCAGTACTACCTTAACCTGATTGACACCCCCGGGCACGTGGACTTCACCTATGAGGTCTCGCGGTCGCTCGCCGCTTGCGAAGGCGCGATACTCGTGGTCGATGCCTCCCAGGGAATCGAAGCGCAGACGCTCTCGAACCTGTATCTGGCCATGGACGCGAATCTCACGTTGATCCCCATCCTCAACAAGATCGATTTGCCCTCGGCCCATCCGGACGAGATCGCCGAGACCGTGGGGGAGCTGATGGGTTACGAACCCGATCGCATCTGCCGCGTCTCGGCCAAAGAAGGCATCGGCATCCGGGAATTGCTCGATCGGGTGATCGAAGAGATTCCCCCGCCCAAGGCGGACCGCTCATTGCCGCCACGCGCGCTGATTTTCGATTCCAAGTTCGATCCCTATCGCGGCGCCATCGCCTTCATCCGCGTCTTCGACGGCGTGCTAGAGCACAAGGCCCCTATCCGCCTGATGGCCAACGACAAGGAATTCGAGATCAACGAGATCGGCACCCTGACCATGGAGAAGGAGCCGCAAACCTCCCTGGCCGCGGGCGAAGTGGGCTACGTGGTGGCCAACATCAAGAACGTGAAGGACACCAAGATCGGCGACACCATAATCGATCGCCGCAATCCGGCCACCGAAGCGCTCAAGGGGTACAAGGATATCGTCCCCATGGTGTTCGCCGGCATCTATCCGGTCGATACCGAGGATTTCGAGGATCTGCGCGACGCCTTGGAAAAGTTGGCCCTGAACGATTCCGCCTTGTCGTGGCAGCCGGAAACCTCGCTGGCGCTGGGCTTCGGCTATCGCGTGGGCTTCCTGGGGTTGCTGCATATGGAAGTCGTGCGCGAGCGCCTCGATCGCGAATTCAATATGAGCGTCATCTCGACGGTTCCCAACGTGGAATACCACGTGCTGATGACGGACGGCACCCAGTTTACCGTGGAGAATCCCAGCAAGCTGCCGGACGCCGGCAAGTACGACGACATCCACGAACCCTACGTGAAGTCGCAGGTCATTTTGCCCAAGGAATACGTGGGCGGCGTGATGAAGCTGGCCGAGCAGAAGCGCGGCATCTATCAGTCGATGGAATACCTGACCCCGGACAAGGTGGATCTCAAGTACGAGTTCCCCATGGGCGAGATCATGTTCGACTTCTTCGACAAGCTCAAGTCGGTGTCGAAGGGCTACGCTTCCTTCGACTACGAGCTGATCGGCTACCGCAGCGGCGCGCTGGTGAAGCTGGATATCCTTTTGAACGGCGATCCCGTCGACGCGTTTTCGGTGATCATCCACAAGGACAAGGCCTACACCTGGGGCAACGCCCTGTGCAACAAGCTGAAGGAACTCATCCCGCAGCAGATGTTCGAAGTGGTGATACAGGCCGCCATCGGCTCGCGCGTGATCGCGCGCTCGACGGTGAAGGCGTTGCGCAAGAACGTGACCGCAAAATGCTACGGCGGCGACATCTCGCGCAAGCGCAAATTGTTGGAGAAGCAGAAGGAAGGCAAGAAGCGCATGAAGGCGGTGGGGAACGTAGAGATCCCGCAGGAAGCCTTCCTGGCGGTGCTTTCCATGGACAAGGAATAGGCCTTCCGCCGTCCCCATCGCGCGCGTAGGCTCCCCTAGCGCCTTTCAAGTGTACCTACCGGTACGCTCCGAGCATAAAATCCCCATGTAATCGCCGGAACTTGCGAACGTTACGGCACGTGCGCGCACCCTCTCCAGGCTAATATAATGGAGTAGGAAATCCGGAATTCAAATGCGCATTTCTTTGATTGCAGTCTGCAACTGCCTGTTGATGCTAACGGCCGAAGGAATTCCTTCCGCCCGCCCTCTGGGCCGATGCCTCGGTACTTTTACGGTGGGCTCGCGCGCACCCCTCGCCAAACCCTCTGCCTCCGCGGTTTATCCGCTCCCTCCCGAGGGCGAAAGGCAAAAAGCCATGGCATCGGTTTCCTCCACGTTCGACGCGGGCATCCTGGATGCCTACGGATGGCGCGTCGTCAACCGGTACCAGGGCTTCGCAATGTTGGAAGGGAACGCCCAGAGCTTGCCTCTGCTTTACGAGGCGCCCGGGATCGTGGAAATCCACGCCGCGCGTTCCGTACGCCCCACCATGGATGCGGCTCGCAGGCTGAGCCGCGTGGACGGGATCCTCAACTGGGGGCCGCGGCCCAACCCCGCCGGCGTGAATGGAAAAGGCGTTCTGATCGGGATCGTCGATTACGGTTTCGATACGCGCCATCCCGCCTTTCTGGATTCGGCGGGAAAAACGCGCTTCCTGGCGATCTGGGATCCGAACCTGCCCAAGGAAAAAGGGGCCCCGTATAATATGGGGCGCGTGCGGTACCAGGCGCAGTTGCAGGCCGACACCGCTTTCGGCAATACCGATGGCGAACTCCATGGGACCCATGTCGCCAGTTGCGCGGCCGGTTCCGATCGAACAGGGCCTTACTACGGCGTGGCTCCGGAAGCCTACCTGATGGGCGTTAACATCGCCACCAAAAACGACTCGGCGGATTTCGAAACCAATGTCGCGAACGGCATCCAATGGCTTTTCCACGAAGCGGATTCCCTCAAGATCCCCTGCGTGGTGAACCTGAGCCTCGGCAACGCGCATTTCGGGCCGCATGACGGCACCTCCATGTTCGACCGCTTTCTCGATACGCTGGCCGCGCCGGGCCACATCATCGTGGGAGCGGTGGGCAATAGCGGCAACAAATCCCTGCATGCGGGTTTCAACCTGGGCGCGACCGATACCTTGGGGACGTTCAGCCTGCTTCCCGCGCTGACCGATTTATGGGGCGAAAAAAACAAACCGTTCAAAGTGGAAATCCTGATCGCGGATTCCGCCACCGGGAATTTCACCGTGTCATCGAGTTACCTCTCCACCGCCACCGTACGGCAACGCCCCGTCTACGACACTTTGACCTGGGTCAATCCCGTATCCGGCCGGACCGTCTTCCTCGCCTTATCCTTTGCTTCGGAACGCGCCAATGCCGCCAACGGCAGGCCGCATGCCGAATTCGCGGTGAACGCCACCAAGCAGGATGCGGCAGCCGACCTGCTGGGATTGCGGATTGGCTTCCGCTTAGTGGGTCCCGGTCAGGTACATGCGTGGAATGGGGACGGGACCGCTTTCCTCTCGCTGGGTTTCCAAGGATTCCGCGACGGCGACAACGACTATTCCATCAGCGAGATAGGCGGCACGGCCAAGAGCATAATCTCCGTCGGTGGGTACGTTTCCAAAAACGAATGGGCCGATTACCAGGGCAAAAGCCATGGCGAGCTGGTCGATCAGAAGGTGGGGGAATTGGCGGAATGGTCGAGCCACGGACCGACGCTGGACGGCCGCAGCAAGCCCGAGCTTTGCGCACCGGGCCGCGTCGTGGTCGGGGCGTTGAGCTCGGCCTTGACCGATCCGCACGATTGGCAGTTGCCCTACATCGTCTCCTGGCCCGACCCCGCCACCCGCAACGGCCGCTATATGGCCGTAGAGGGCACCTCCCAGGCGGCACCGGTGGCCACGGGGGCGGTGGCGCTGATGTTGGAACTGGATCCCAAGCTCACCGGCGCGCAGGCGAAAGCCAAGCTGATGCAATCGGCTTACCACGACGAATTCACCGGACCGTTGGCCGCGCCCAATTCCCTGTGGGGCGCGGGAAAACTGGACGCATCGGAAGCCATCCAGACCATTCGCTCCACCCCGGTCGCCGCGCGCGGGCGGAAAGCGGAAACGCGGCCGCGCGTGGGACTGCGCTGGTCCCAGGGTATCTTGCAGGTTACCGGGGTGGACGCGGCGGAATTCCGGGATGCCGGCATCTACGATTGGCGCGGAATCCGGGTCGCGGACCTATTGCTCGTGCAAGCAGGACGTTTTCGCTTGAGCCGGGAGCTTCCCCAGGGCGTGTATTCCGCCCTGCTCCGGACAAACCGCGCCATTTTCCGGGTGCGTTGGCTCAAAGACTGAACCAACGCCGCATTTCCCCCGGCCCGCTTGCTTTCCGCCCCGCAAAATCCCAGAATGGAGTGCCGCATTTCCAGCCCAGGGGGAGACTATGGACGCTCGTTTCGTTCCGACCCGCGCCTACGCGCCGACTACTGTCTCCGCCTTCGCCCGGGCCGAGTTTTACACCCCGTTTTTCGCAGCGCTTTTGACTCTGCTGATGTCCGCTTGCGATGGGCCGATGTCCGGGAACGATTCCCGCCAGCAAGGATCGGATTCCCTGGATGCAGAAAAGGGGAAGGACAAACTCAATCATTACGATTTCCTGCAAGGGAGTTTCCTCGCCACCGGCCACGTCCTCGACCTCGCCATCGACGGCAGCGGATTCTTCATCCTCAAGAATGAAACCCGTCACGCGTATTTCCGCAGGCCCGCCGATTTCAACCAAGATGCGGACGGATATCTCCATCTCGGGAATGAAAAGTCGCGATTGCAGGGGATCCCATTGGCGAGCGCGAAAAATCCCTACCCGCAAATCAACCTGGACTCGCTTCCTTTCACCGCCGTCGGCTTGGCGGATCTCGCGGACATCCGCTGGCCTTTCCAGGATCTGGCCCCGCCGCGGGCTTCCACGCAGGTGAAGCTGGCACGTAACTTGGATTCGGATGCGATGGGTAAAGGTTCCATCCTATACTCGCAAAGCATCCTGCATCATGCCGGCCCTGTCGATATCGCCATCGGGCTACGCAATGCGGGCGGCGAACCGCTGGGCATCCAGGTCGGCGACGTGCTCACCCTTTCGGCCAGCAACGGCGCCGCCACGCGTACCGCCATGGTCACGATCGGTACGGAAACCAGCTTGGGGAATTTCGCGGCCGCAGTCACGGCTTTCCTGCGCAGCGATGAGGTCGCGGCGGGCGCGGGCACCACCGTGGACGTGATATCCGCTGCCGATAGCGATCCTTTGCGGGGCGCGCTCTGCGTGTACGGCAATACCGCGCCCATCCTCAACTTCCAGGTTACCAGCAATCGCCCCATAAGCGGACCACTAGTGACGCGCGCATTCGCGGTCCAGATGGAGATCCCCGCCGGGACCCTCCGCTTGGCGGTCGCAACGGCTCCCTTGCGCGCGCCCGCCTCGCTCTCCGATCCCTTATCCGAACTGTACGACGCATCCGGAAATGGGCTGGGGCTCGAATCCGGCGATCAGATTTCCATTTCGGGATCGATCGGGGGAAATCCCGCGTCCAATGTCACGCCTTTGACCTATGTTGCGGGCCCCGGCGGCACGACGCTGGGCGCGCTGCTCGCGAAGATCAAAGAGAATTTCAAATTGGCTGATAGGGACGGCACCATCCAGAATTACCTGTCGGTTTCCGTGGACGCGCCCGGGAGCGACGACAATATCCCGGACGGCAGTATCCTTATCCGCGGGCAACCGGAAACCGCTTCGGCCATCCGGGATGTGGCGATCCGCGCGACCGACGCCAACAATACCCGGCCCGCGCCCACCTGCTTCAATACCGACATGAACATGACCACTCTGCGCGACGCGACCGATCTCGGCATCGCCCGGTTGGCTTTGGATGTCTTCGATGAAACCGGTAAAACGCATTCGCTCTGGATGCGATTCATCCCGACCAATACCCCCGGCCAATGGCTATGGGAGGCGGGCCTGGACGGATTGGAACGCGTGCTCAAAGGGGCCCGGGGCAAGCTCTCCTTCGGTGCGGACGGATCGGTTTCCGGTTTCACCACCGACGGCGGCGGCACGCGCCTCGAATTCGATCCCATGAACGGCGCCGGGCAGGTCTCCCTGGATTTACACGCGGGTGGGCCCGGAGATTTCACCGGCATGACGCTATTCCGCAGCGAAACCACCGCCGCCTTCTATTTCCAGGACGGTTTCGCCGCGGGACAACTCGTCTCGATCTCGATAGATGAGAATGGGATCATTTCCGGCCTCTACTCCAATGGCAAGTCGCGGGCCTTGTTCCAGATTCCTCTCGCGGCCTTTCCGAACCCGAAAGGCTTGCAGCAGGCGGGCGCGAACACCTTCTTAGAGACGCCGGAATCGGGTAAGCCGGTAATGTCGGCGGGCTTTCGCAAGGACCGGACCCTGATCCGGACCAAAACCCTCGAGTACCTTTCCGAGGCGGAATTCGCGGGCATCTGCGTGATTTATCCGGACTGCAAGGCGGCGCCGTAGGACTACATTTGGGTCGATGTTATCGGCAAGCCAACGCATCCTCTCCGTACTCCGCGCCATCCCCAAAGGCAAAGTGGCCGGCTACGGACAGGTGGCGGCCCTGGCCGGCAACCCGCGCGGTGCCCGCCAGGTAGCGCGCCTGTTACATAGCCTTTCGGAAAAGGAAAAGCTGCCCTGGCACCGGGTAATCAACTCCGCCGGACGCATCTCCCTGCCCATGGACGGTCCCGGTGCCTTGCAACGCCGGTTGCTCCTCCGGGAACGGGTGGAGGTGGATGCCACCGGCAAGGTCGCGGCCCGCCACCGTTGGAAGCCGGGCTGAAACCGGCCCACTGCCGCTTTTCCCCTTTCCCGGCCCGGGATACGCCAAGACCTTCCCGCCCCCTTGCTTTACCTTTTCCCCCGTACCGCATGGACCAGGAGGTGGCCTTGTCTGTTTTTCCCGCGCACTCGCGCCTATATCCGTTGCTTGCCGGTTTTATCCTTTCCGCTGCCCCCGGGGCAACGGCGGGGGGTGCCGCCGTTTGGCGCATCAAT
>JAHFCH010000277.1 GCA_023249635.1 Fibrobacterota bacterium | reverse complement strand
AGCCTCATGGTAATAGTTGAGGTCGCTGGGCCAACTGTTGGGGTCGCCGGGTTTATACGCCGTCATCGCGAAATAGCCGTCGAGTTTTCCTGCCAGCCCCCAGTTGAAATGGAACAGGCCGTTGGCATCGTATCCATCGCAAACCCAGGCATGGATGAAGGATTCATCGTGGTTCCTGCCGGCATATAAAACCGGCCGCCCGGCATCGAGTTCGCCCTTGAGCATGGTCGTCCATTTCTGCAAATCGTCCGTGCGGAATTGGTAGGACATGGAACGCTTATAGCCGAAGTTCTCGAGGAGCGCGACTTCGGCATTGA
Source organism: Fibrobacterota bacterium (assembly GCA_023249635.1). Classification (GTDB taxonomy): domain Bacteria; phylum Fibrobacterota; class Fibrobacteria; order UBA11236; family UBA11236; genus Chersky-265. The sequence continues at coordinate 6,236 of JAHFCH010000277.1, read as the reverse complement.
CCGGATGTCCCTCGGCATAATAGAATCCGGCGCCGCTGCTCGTCGGCGTGTATTTCATTCCCATACTGACTCCGACTTGGAATAGTAAATATGCTACTGCCGGGGCCGGGGCGTTCAGCACATTGGGCATGGCCTGCCACTCGTAAGGCTTGGCCGAAAAATCGGCGGAGACGACGCCGACGTCGGGAACGGTGTAGGAATAGCTGCCCGTTCCCCTTTCCGGATAATTCCAGTATTTCATGATCTGCGCGGTCGCCGTGGCCACGCATCCGGTCGGATAGTTATGCGGAGTCTGATCCGCGATATAGCCCGTCTGGCCCCATGCGGTCTTCAGCATCGGATTCACGGCCGCAGCGGCCGATGGAGCCGCCGCGCTGCCTTTGGCCAAAGCCTGCCGGCCGCCGGATGCGGATCCCGAGGCGCGCGCGGGGTTGTCGAGGAAAGCGCCGATCTCCTTTTCGTAGCCCTGCAGCCAAAACGCCGTGATCGGATCCAGGTGGGCGGCGTCGAAACCGCTTTCGGTGGAGTAGGCGAGAACCGGATTCAGCGCATCGTCGGCGGAGAGGATCACGAAATTCTTGCCGGGTTCTCCGTAGACATAATAAAGCGGCGTGGAGGGGGAAGCCGCTTTGCTTCTTTGCGCCTTGAAGAGAAGAACGGGGTTGATCCCCTCCGCACCGGTCTTGGCGAGGCCACGGGCCCGTGAGGACGCGAGGAAATCACGAGCCGCGTTCAGAGCCGTCGTCTCATCCACGGGCTTGGCGGATGCCAAGGCCATGGCCAGGAAAACCAACGCACAAAAGCGGTATAAGATGCGGAGTGAAATCATGGGCCTGCCTGCGTATGGGTCTCGAAGTTTATTGTTTCATTCTACTTCCGCGCCCCTATCCGGAGGGTTTGCGCAGAGGCCCGAACTAAAGTCGGATTACACCTACCGGCTTCGCCGTTCTGACCGGGTTCATGAATACTTGCTGTTCTATGTTAAAGGCCTGAAAATGATCCCTTTTCGGCTTGGATTTTTTACGCCGGCGGCGATTGATCCTGAAAGGATTTCCCCGGCCCGGAAGCGGGAAGAATTACAGGCAGGGGCGGGAGGGTCCCATCCATGTTCCCGAGCGGAAGCCGGTAGACTATCCCGAGGGCATCAACGGAGCAGAGGGTGTAATTCGATCCGGAATGATCGGTAAGTGAGAATGGGAAACACTACTCTCCCATTCCGGGCATTTGGACATTCTTGTAATTCTCAAGATTACCGGCCGCCGCCGCATATGCCCGGCCCCCGCCTCCCTACTAAGTTCTCGCTTGGGATATTTCGTGGAGGTGGGCCATAAAAATCGGAAAAGGAAATCCATTCCTTGCGTCGCCGGGAAAAGGCAACGCCGGATCCGGAGGGACATCGCCGGCCCTAAGCCAAACCACGGCCAATATGCCCCGAAGTTCCACGCCGATCCTGGATAGCAGGGGCAACCCTATCATGTTTCCCGAACGCACCCAGTACGGCGGGCGGACTTGGATCAATTACACGGATACGCAACCCCATCCCGCACAACCCGGCCCGCAGCTGCGCCCGCAAATCGACGGCGGCATAAATCCCCCCGCCCTCCTTCACCCCCAGCCCCAAAGGCCGCAGGCGCATCAGATGCTGCAAGGGAATGTCCAAAGCCCCGATCCCTTTCCCGGGAACAACGGTCCGGGAGGCCTGGGACGCTATCCCGCGGGCGGAACCACGCCTCCGCCCGGACAACCTCCGGGTCCGCCGCAGTACATGGGCACGGCCGTCGCAACGACCCATGAAATGGACGCTATGGACGCGCAGAACCGGATCCAAAATAACCTGGCAGGGGCAAATCATTACGGCGAGGTAAATTCGTACAACATCCAGACGCACAATAGCCAGGGAGAGCGGCTCCAGGACTATCCGATCAATCCAGGCCCGGCCGAAACCACCCAGGTCCATATGGTGCCCCAGAACGGCCGGCCTTATCATCACCAAAACAATCCGCTCCAAGGCTTTTATAATGATGCGACCCAGGCAGGCCGTACCCGGCCCGTCGGCGAAGGGCGATCGGATGGAATGCCGGACTCCACCAATCAGCATGTTGTTCCGAATGCGGCGGTGGTAAGCCACACCCATCCTTATACCGGCCTGCATCAAAGCCAAGCTGCGAGTGCAGGAGATATGGTAAACGCGAATGAGTGGAACGCGCGGTATAGCAGGAATTATCCCGGAGAGAATCCGCCCACCCATATCACCCAGACTCCGGCGGAACCGCTCCCGAACGGCGGCTATAGCGCGAACCCCTATATCCGTTACGATGGCCGCACGAACTCCTGGGTCAATCTTATTCCCAATCCCGCTCCGGGCACGAACTCCACTCCTCCCCCCCACCGAGGCTTCAACCTGGTGCCCCCTCTGCCGGGCGCGCCGCCGCCGTAATTGGCTTGTCCCAGGATATTAATGGAAAAGGTCAGCGAAATCACCAATACACTCCGTAAACCCGGAAAGTTGTAATCTCCGCTTGCATCTCAGGTGTCACCGGATGCCCGGTTGAGAGTGAACGGAATAGATTCGATACCGGGCGATGGCCTGGAGGGAGATTCCGATGCGATTGAATCCGAAAGCGCAAACATTCCAACCGGGCGCAGGGTCCCATGAAACCGCTCCGTCCCATACGACCGCAGCCGATCCGAGAGCTTCGCACCTGAACCCTGCCGCCCCGGAATTCCGCCCCCAACCTGGGCCAAGCTCCGCGGTGCGCTTGCCTGATCCCCGGCCGGAAACGCCCGACATGCAAACCCATTCCGACGCGACTACACCTCCAAACGCACCTCCACTCGCGCCCAGCCCCGTGCTCAGCCCCCAATCGCAATTGCGGAAGTACATCGACTATTCCGATCGAAACAATAATAACCCACATCCGAATGTGCCGACGCGGCCGACGGGTCCGGATCGGGAGATGAGCCCGTCAAGCTCCGCGTTCAAGAATTTGGCCTCGTATCAATTCGATAAGAATCCGGGCACGATAAACGAGCAAGCCACCGTCGGCAGGCTGAGCCCGGGAGGCACCACGATGGGCGCGACTTATAAAGACGCCGTCATTGGCGATCCGACAGGGGTGGATTATTCCATTTATCCTCATCCCATCGATACCCACATAGCGCATACCCATACCCAAGCGGGCCGGCCTTTCCCCTCCACGAATGATCAGTTGATTGGCGCCGACAACCCCCAGACCCGTCATTTGATGAAAGACACCCCGACTGGTGAGTGGTATGGATTTTCAGGGCAAATGAGCCCGGGTGGAAAGACGCCGCAGTTCCATGGCCTGTCCGATCCCTATAAGCCGCAACCGATAAATTTCGATGAAGGATACCCGGAAACGAAACTCCCCACCGATGCCGATCGTTACCATTCATGATCCCGGCTGGATGCACAGGCCTGAACCAGCGATGATTCCTTTAACGCGGTCGGGAGACCGTATACACGGACGATAAAACCGGCTTGCGGATATGCGTGCGCCCTTGCAGGTCGAAGCGGCTTATCCCGGGCGTACCCGGGCGGACCGGAGCGACCTTGAGCAGCGTAACGGGGGCCGGCAACTTTTTCTGGTAATCCTTCCATACCGTCATCGACTTGGCCAGATGCGTCTTGGCATCCTGGGTAAGCCCGTATGCCTGCAAAAGAAACGGCCCCTTGAAGTTCTTATCCATGAGGGTTTTCACCACGCCGAAAGTATCGAAGGTGCCCTCGCCCAAGGGACGGATCAACACGCCCCAGTTGTCGCCGACGCTGTCGCCGCCGCTGATGGACGCGGTGAAAACGTATGGCATGAAGTTCCGGGTCAGGGAATCGAAGCGAGGCTGGAAGCTTAAGTGGTGGACGCTGCAATACATCAATTCATGGCACAGGTTGAAGCTGATTCCCACGTTCGCCCGGTTCGCCAGTTTGGCGATTCGGACGGCGTCCAGGGAGTTCGAAACGTAATCGGGCGCGTGGGGGTAGATGGCAATCTTGCGGCCGGAGGGGGCCAGGCGGTCCGCCGCCGCCGCTACGGCCGCGGCGACCTGGGCATCGGTGCCGTACATCTTGAGCGGTACGTACATGAAGACATACGGGCCGGCCGTATCCAGGGCCGCGATATCCCCAGCCAGATCGAACTGCGGATTCCGCCAGAGGCCCACGAGCCCTTTGCCGCGTTGATGCAGTGTCTTGAGCACTTCGGGCAGGCCGGAAGTCGCTTCTTCCCACGCCATTCCGTTGAAACCGGCGTCGGCGATCAGGGTGGCCTTCGCGGCGGGAGTGCCGGGTATTCCCGTGGACTGCACATAGATGGGATTGGTGAGCCGCGTGGGGAGTAACTGGGCGGTTACCGGGAGGACCCCGAGGGCCGCTGACAATGCAATGGCCCAGCGTAGTACAGATAGCTTGGTCCGAAAATTTTCCGTAAGTATGCTCATGGGCCCTCGGCAAAGACTGAGACGGTACCGGTAATCTAAGCCCCCGGCCCTGTCTCAGTTTGGAATTTTCGGATATCGTCGTTGACAAAAACGTCTCAACGGAATCCAGGAGTTTCAAAGGATTCCGCCGCGGCGGCCCAACGGGGCTCGATAGTTTATGAATAAAATGGCAGTCCAGGGCGGGAAAAGTTGAACTATGAAAGCTCAAATGAAAAAGATCAAATTGATTACACTACTAGCCGCATGGGCCGCATTCACCTTGTTGACTTTGCCCCGATCCGTCAGAGCTCAAGTCGTGACCGACGTGAAATGCGAAGAGAAAAATCTCGCACCCGTGAGAGGGCCCGTGCCCTACGGACCGCGCAAGGTTGCGCCTCCCGATTACGATCTCCCCGCCGACCCCAAGCCGCAGCCCGTCCATAAGGGAGTGGATCTGCAGGTCTGGCACAACTCCCCGGACAAATTCCTCGTGGGGGGCATGGCTCTGCTCGCCAACGGTGACATGCTTGAGCTCGATTACGACGGGGAGCTCTATCTCGTCAGCGGACTGGCCCAGGCCGCGACGGTGAAGCGCACCGCGCTTCCGAGCCCTGGCTTCACCCAACCGCTGGGCTTGCTGGTGAAAGACCGCACCGTGTACGTCAACACCGCGAATTCGATTTGGAGCTACGTCTTCGACGGAACCAGCCTGACCCAGCAGAAGGAACTGCTGAAGATCCCCAAGCGCAGCGGCTGGTACGGATGGAACTGCGACTTCGCTTCCGACAGCGCCTACCTCTATGCGGGCCTCGGCACGCGCGGCAGCATCGGCCGCTACGAGTTCAAGACCGGCAAGTGGGACCTCGACTTCGTCACGGCGTTCCGCAACAGCAACGGCATGGGCAGCAACGATTCCGGCGCCATTTGGATCACGGACAACCAGGGACATTACCGCCCGGCCACGCCCATCTTCCTTATGAAAGCGGGCAAGAGCTACGGTGTGCCCACGCAGAATGGGACCACCGGCTCCGCCAATTGGGGAAGCGTCCTGGGGCCCGCTCCCGATCTCGAACCCTACAAGAGCGACATGCTCTGGATTCCCTACGACCAGATGTCGCATTCGGCCACCGACATCCACTTCATGAAGAGCGGCCCCTTCAAGGGCCAGGCCCTGGTGGGCGACAACCGCACGGGACATCTCAACCGCCTGATCTTCGACAAGGTCGACGGGCAGACCCAGGGGACGGCCATCCGCATGACCGGCGGCCTTGAGGCCCCCACCTACCGCATCGTCGAGGACGACAAAGGCAATATCTACCTGGGCGGCCTCGGCTACCCGTCCAACATCTATTGGGTCTGGTGCGGCAAGTCCAGCGGCTTCCAGAAGCTCACCTTCAAGGCCGACTTCATCGGCAACAAGGCGTACAACGACGTGCTCGGCGTCTCGCTGGTCAAGGACGGCCTGCTGGTCTCCTTCACCTCGGACATCAACGACGAATTCCTGGCGGCGGCCAATTACCGCGCCTATACCTTTAGCTACATCAAATCCATCAGCCCCTATTACGGCGGCCCCAAATCCGACAGCGCGGAAACGCATATCACGTCGATCGTGAAGCGCTCCAACCGGGATATCCTCCTCTCCATCCCCGGCCTGCAAAAGGAAACCATGCTCGGGATCGAGTTCGGGAGCAAGCTGACCCTCGGCGCCAACCTGCAATCCTATGAGATGTTCTATACCGTAAACCACCTGTCGGATCGCATCCCGACCGATATCGGGACGCCCGCCGAACGCGTGGGCG
>JAHFCH010000341.1 GCA_023249635.1 Fibrobacterota bacterium | reverse complement strand
GAAGATGGCGAGCAGGGCCGCGAGGATCTTGAAGACCAGGTGGTTGTCCTGGTAGACGAGATTGTTATCGTAGAAGAAGACCCAGATGAAGACGGGGGTGAGCAGGATGCGGCTGAGGGTGACCTGGGTGGCCAGGGACACGGGCTTGCGCGAGTGCGGATCGCGGTAATAGAAATAGAGGTAGCCGATGCTGGTGGCGATCATCATGAGGATGGAGGTGACCATCATGATGCGGGAGTAGTGCTCCGAGTTCCAGGTGTAGAGGAGCATGGTGATGTTGAGGGAGAGGGTGGTGATTTTGCTCCAGATGGTCTTGAGGGGCAGCTCGCGGTGATCCTTGAGCAGGGAGACCGAGAAGATGAGGTAGAAGACGTTCCTCAATGTCAAGGTGACGAGGCCGGCGCATAGCATGGTGGGGAAGGGTTCGTTGGGATCCCAGAGCAGGTTGAGGAACAGGGCCAGGAAGATGAGGTTGCCGAGGAGTTTTTCGCCCAGCTCGAGCCAGAACAGGGTGAGCGGGCGTTCGATGTCTTCCAACTGGAGCTTGAAGGAGGCCCAGAAGCCCATGGCCAGCGAGGCGAACAGGAAGAGGGTCGCGAACAGGGGGTTGTCGAGGAAAAGCGCGACCAAGGTGGCGACGAAGGTGGCCAGCTTGGTGATGACCCAGGCCCGGCCGGCCTTGCGTTGCGGATCGAGATTGGCTTCGGGGCCGGCGGGCTGTCCTCCCGGGCCTGGGGCCGGGGCCTGCGCGGCCGGGGTTACGGGCTTATCCGCCATGGTCTAAGTATAGGAATTTCAGCCCCGGCAATCCCGCGGCACGTATCAGAGCGGAACCGGGAAGGCGAAGCGGAGGCGGGCGGTGGAGGCGGGTTCTTCGCGGGTGGTGGCCACGGTGGCGGCGAAGAGGATCATATCCCACCAGGCGTGGACGAAAATGGATTCGGAGAGGGTCCATTGGTTGCGGTATGCCAGCCAGCCGAAATAGAAACCCAGCGCGGCCTGGGGCCAGGGGACCGGGTTAGATTCGCTGTTGTAATGGGCGGCGCCGAAAAGCAGGGCCTGGGCGCTGTTGGCCAGCCAGTAATTGCGTCCCATGTACTGGTAGCCGAGCGGGTACAGCCAGCCGCGGAATACGGCTTCTTCGGTGGCGCCGGCGTTGTAGGCGAGGGCGCCGGTAAAGAGGAAATCGTCGGGAGAGGTGGTCCAATGGGCGCCTTTATGCCGGCCCCGATCGCGATCAACCAAGAATACGGCCGCGCCGCCCAAAAGGGCCAAAGGCACGAAGGTGGTAGGTTGCAGGAGATGATCGAAGCGGAATGGCGAGATGAGCAGATCGCCGACGGGTTCGCTGCGGGTGAGGAACAGGTACTTGCCGTCCTCTTGCTGGAAGCGCGGAACCGAGCTGCGGAAACTGGTGTAGGCGCTCATGAAGCCGCTGCCCTGGTAGGCGAGGCCGCCCAGGAGGATTTTGCGGATGGAGGGATCTTCGCTTACGGGGCCGGCAGCGGGATCTTCAGCGGAGGCGTTGTCGATATCGTCGTTGATAAGTTCCGAGACGCCTTGCAGCTGGAGGAGGGCTCCGCCCACGGCAATGCCAGAATAGACGGCGCCGGTCCAATCGCCCTGGAAGTATTGTCCAAAGCCCGGCAACAAGACCGAGGGCAAGGGAAGCCAGAGGTCGGATTTGAATCGGGGGTGCCGGCGGGCGCGACGGGGCGAATCGTCTTCTTCCGCGTCGGCGGCCGGGGATGCGGGAGCGGATGCCGCGGTATCGGCGGCGCGAGGAGGTGCGGGTATGGTGGATTCCGGGGTGGTGAAGACCGGGCCGGGATCGGGTTGGGCTGGGGCGGGTGGTGCTGTCAGTAGCCAGGTGGCGAGGGTGAGAGTCGCTGAGAGGGCTGTCCTATGCGTCGGTTCGAAGCGCCAATGAAGCTTCAATTTAGGAAGCTTCATTGGCGCTTCATTTCAGGAAGCTTCATTGGCGCTTCACGGGGATAAGGGCAGGGTCGAGGCGGGGAAATGGATTCATGACCCCGGCGATCAGGCTTGCGCCAGCAGTTCCCGGGCGTGCTTGAGGGTGGCCTGGGAGCTTTCGTCGCCCATCATGCGGGCCAGCTCCTGGACGCGATCCTTGGCGGAGAGGGGTAACACCTTGGTTACCGTGCGCCCGCCTTCCAGCTC
>JAHFCH010000081.1 GCA_023249635.1 Fibrobacterota bacterium | reverse complement strand
AGGCCATGGCAGCGACTTCCTCCAACTTCAGATTCCAGATGAACGGCGGCGGAATGGGTCGGTCGCCTTCCCATGCGAGCCTGACCTGCTTGATGGCTTCCTTGATGGCCTGTTTGATTTTCGCCGGCGTCGCGTCCGCATAGCCTCCGAACTTTTTCCCCTCCAATTGAACGACGGCCGCGTCCAGCACTTCATGGAGAAGCGTTCCCGTTTCCAGCGCGTCGAGGGTCAAAGGCTGCTCGGAATCCTTCGGTTCCTTCCATCCAAAACCATACTTCCATAAGTACCCGATGGGATCGCGCAGCAATTGGACAAGCGAACTGGAGGATTGGGTGCGATCCAAGGCTTTTGCCAAGAGCGGATGATTCTTCCGGATCAAACCATCGTGCGCGGTGAGCTTATGGTTCTGCTGGTTGCTCCACGCTCCTATCGCAGACCTCGCGGCGGGAAGCTTGGAAAAATCCCCGGGCCGGGCCAGCAAACGGTCGCTCTCGTTGACGGCGAATTCCGCTTCGCGGCTTTGGGCAAACCGCTCTTCGGGCACGGACCTGGGAAACAGGGAGGAAATCCCGTACTGGCGGCCCTCGCTTTCCCGCCTCGCTCGCGAGCAAACCCATTCCAGCGTGGTCATGTTTCGGATCGATTCGAAATCCCTGCGGTCGGCCAAGTGGACCGGGAGAGGCGTGAGTTGATCAGGGATGAGAATATGACCGGGAAGCAAGGCATCTTCCCCCATCCGCCTGGGCCACGACTGGGAGGTCAGCCCCACCAACCAGGTATACGCGCGCGGCACAGACGCAACGGCCCAAGCCGGCGCCCAGATGATCGCCTCCCCGGAATCGATGCCATCCTCAAGGCGCAGGCTCGCAAGCGTCTCGGGCAGCGCCCCTGCCGCGCCTTCAGCCAGGGCCGTGTGCCAGATGGAAAGCGCCCTCTTTTCCAAGAGGCGTTCCCCTATCTGTCCGGCCTCGCAGATTCCTTTCCGCAAAGCGGCCAATATTTCCGAAAGCTCCGGGGCATGATTGACATGATCACTGAAGTCCTCCGGCTTGAGTTGGGAAAGGGCGCGCCCCCAACGATCCCCATCCAGCATTACTGCCGTTTCCGGAAACGCGCGGATCCAATCCTTAGGCAATCCGGCAAAGCGGGAGGATTGCGTTCGCAATAGCGCGATCAACCGGATCAAGTGATCAGGCGAAGTGCCCCGCAAGAGGATTTCGGATAACGCCGCGGCCAGCTGACCCTCCGAAGTAGACAGGGCCGACACGCCGTGCACAAAGTGGATGGGAAGGCCGGATGCCTGTTTAAAACCAAGCACGTAATCGTCCCAGGTATCCGGCCCGGTCGCGGCGATGGCGATGTCCTGCGGCGAAACTCCCCGGGTAAGCAGGTTTCGAGCCCACCGCAAGGCCTCCAGAATTTCATGCCGCGGGTTCGCGCAGGAGACGGCCCTGATTTTGGGCTTCGCCGGCGCCGAATTGCGAACGGTAATAGTAGTGGGAAGCCACGCGGGATGCTCCCTGGCTTCGGCCACCCAAACCACGGAAATCCTCTTCGACAACGCTTCCAGAAGGGGCCGCCACACGGGAGCAAGTTCCGTGAACCCGCGCAATTCCATGCCGCCGAAAATCTTCTCGCAGTGATCGACCCGTTTAAGCGCGGCGGCCACCAAGTCGAACGGTCGAAGCTGGTTCTTGGGTAACCTGGCCGTTACTTCCCGTTCCAGACGGGCAAGGGAGGCAAACCTTTGTTTGGCATCTTTCTCCGACTCGGATTTTTCGTGATTGCTCAAATCGAGTCCGGCTTCCCAAACTTTATGGAGAGTACCGGCTGCTGCGCGTTGGAATCCGGGGAGGTTTTTGATGCCGTCCAATTCGCCGAGGGGTTGGGTGATTGCCTCTGCTACGGCGGCCTTGAAATCATCCGTGTCGATGGGTTGAAGGAAGCCTCCGGCCAAGCGGGCGGCGAGTTGGCTGATGGTGAAGAGCTGGGTGCCGTGGGCGGAGGATAGGGCGGATTGGGTGCGGTGGGAGTGCCAGGCGTGGCGGTTGGGGAGGACTTGGGAAACCCGCTTCAAAATCACCTTCTCAAAAACTAATTTTGGATTTTCGTTACATACGCAAACCAACTTACTCCGGGATGATATTCCTTTGATTTTTCATACTCATACAGACCAGTCCATTTTTTATCGATTTTTAGTAGTCCACTCCAATTTGGTTTTGGCGTCATTTTATTAATAATATTTTTGTGTTGAAGATGTAAACCATCTTTGCTAATCGCTTCACTTTTAGTTGTGTAGTGTACAACAAAAACTATTGCTATTCGAATCGCACCTTTATCTGAACCCCAACCGGCGACTTCCCCTTTTACACTCCTAATTTGAGATTTAGCAGAATCCCATTTATTGAGGATTGCTTGTCGAACATGTTCGTTGGATATATTGTTCCAATCGTGCTTGAACTCAATAAAAAAACCAACTCCTGGTTTTCCATATTTGCACGCATAGTCAATCCAACCGGCAGATTTTTTCGCGCTCCTCTTATTTCCAAACTTCTGGAATTTCGTCCGGATTATTGGAAACTCCATGAGTGAGCTGGATGTCAGCTTAAACATCGCCGGACTAATGACGGAATGCATCTGTCTTTCTTTATGTACAAATGGAAAATATTCCTCTTTTTTCCGAAAGACTAAAGAATTGTTCATTGTTTGAGCAAAGAGGGCTCTAAGAAATTTATTGGCTAACCTAACCCCTTTTCCATCTTCAAGGGTATTTTCAAAAGTCATAGTTCCGAGCTTCTTAGGATTACGATTGCTCATTTCAAATCCTTCCGTCTATTAATACAATAATATGGCGTCCGATTTAGATGAGTAGATGAGTTACACTACCACTTGGATAATGGAACAGTCAAGTAGTGCCGTTAGAATCCATAATTGCTTTTATGCATACTTGCCTCGTCAACACCCGTTGTCACCGCACTCTTCCCCTCACTCATCAAAGCCACCAACACATCCCCCGAATTCAACTCCGGCCTACCCGTCCTTTCCACCCCCACCATCAACGCATCAACCATCACATCCCTCACACGCGCATCCAGCGGAATCCGCCGCGCGATCGCCGCTCTCCCATCTTCATCTGGAATCGAACGCTCCGTCTCCAACGCCAGCTCCGCCACATTTACCCCCCGCGCCTCCAAGGCCCTGACCGCCGGCCCGTTCTCGCGGATCAATCCCAATAGCAGGTGCTCGGTCCGAACTGAACTATGCCCCAGTCGCAAGGCTTCTTCCCGAGCGAACTGCTCGATACTTTTCAGTGTCTCCGGATTTCCTTCCGCTTCGCGCAATCCCCGCCCCGTATAGTCGAGGAACACTCCGTAGTGCGCGCTTAAGAACGCTGGGACCGCACCGTATACCCCTCCACGGTTTCTCGCCACGATAATCTCGACGCGTCCCTGTTCCGGTTCGGATTCCATTTCCGTTTCCTGACTGTACATCTCCTCGCGGTGCAGCAGCAGCACCAGGCTCGCGCGTTCCGCGAGCGCCGCGTCCATGGGAAGGTCCGACAACTTCGGCTCACCTCCGCGTCGCTTATCCACCGCTCCGCTGAGATGGGAAATCGCGAGCACGGGAATATCCAACTCCACGGCAATATCCTTCAGGGCCCGCGATAATGCGATTAGCGCTTTCCTGCGGTCTTTGACGATAAGACCGGGAAGCAGATGCGCGTCATCGAGTATTGCCATGTCCAGGCCGCTGGTTTTTTTCAGGCGGCGGCAGGCGGCCCTGATTTTGGGGAAGGGCGAGAGACATTCCGCGTCCAGATAGATGGAGGCGGCGGATAGTCGTGCGGTGGCAGCTTCCAATTTGGCGGTGTCCTCCGGGTGCGGACTTCCCTTGCGCAGCACATGGGAACTTATCCGTGCTTGCGCGCATAATAGTTTCTGCACGATCTGCTCCCGACTTTCCGAGGGCGAAAATAGCACTACGGTTTTCTTTTTCTCCAGGGCTGCGTGGGCCGCGATATTCAGGGCGAGAGTGGTTTTTCCCATGGCGTGGGATCCGGCAATGATGGATAGGTTTCCTTTTTGGAATCCCCCGATTACGTGATCCAAATCCCGGAGTCCGGAGGGAACCCTGTCTTCGCGGGCTTGCGCATCCGGTTGAGGGTGATCGATATTCGCCTTTAGGATTTCCCGCGTAATCCGGATAGGCTTGTTGGTATCCTGGTTAAGCATTTACTCCTCTTGTGGACACGGGAATTCAAAAACGTGATCGAAATGTGACAAATTGGAAAGGGTGTCGGGGTCCAGGTGATTCGCGATCCACAGCAAGGGAAATTTCGTCTGCTTCATAAGCGAGACGAACTTTTTGCCGTTCTTCGGAGCGAATATCAAATCGAGTGGTTCAATCACGAAAAGACAATTCCGGCACTCGTTCAATCGACTGGCTATACTAAGCGCGCGAGCCAAGAATCGGAGGCTTTCTTCCTCCCCGGCTTCTTTGCCCGGGGCGCTCCGGTTCGAAGAACCGACTACCAGGGTTTCCCGATCGGTTGCTGCGCCAAGGCTTAAGGCGAAGTCGATTTTCTCCGGACCCTTGGGTCCATGCACAAGTATATGGATGGGATTTTTCCGCCGTCTAATTAGCAACTCCTCGACCAGTCCCTCGCACCCCTTCTGGGCCCATGGGTAGGCTTCCAATGGCAACGGCTTGCCTTTATGCAATTGGAAATATCCCTGCCGAAACCAATCGACATGGCCGCCGTTCTCGAGATAATCCCTGAGTTCCGGCGCCAGTTCCAATTTCCGATTAAGGAATCCCAGCCGCAGCAAGGGGGAGGAAGGGCTCAACAATTCCTTTACCTTTTCCCAGGGCATCCCGAGCATTTCCGCCCACGCTTTTTCTGGAGAGAATTTTCCGGATTCGACTACTTTCCTGGCGAGATTCGCTTTCGCGACGGTGTAGTAGATCTCGAGATTGTATCCCCAAGTCGGATCCCGAAAAAGGAAAGCGAATATCAGCAATTCCAGGTCCAGCTGGTCCAGCAGAAAAAGCGCGCCGATTTTTTCGAGTCGCATCCCCAATCCGTTTTCCGCATGGGGCGGTTTATGGATTTCCGATTTCAATTCATCCCGCAACAGCCGCTTGAAAAGCGGTTGGACATATTCCCCAAACGGAGGGACCTGCAGCAGGTATTCGGTTAGCGTCCAGCAGCCCACACTTATCCGCCGAACCATAGCCTGCAATTTTGGGATAGAGAATCCCGTTGAAAGGTCGTCTTCATGCAATGGGTTCGGCTTTTGCGACAACCTCCAGGCGAGGATTTCCTCGAGCAAGGCGAGGCGTGAGTCCCGGCCAAGGAACCCGAGGCATTCGTACAGCATCGGGAACCGGAAGCTCGTGATATCCGCTGCAAGAGTGACACGCACCAGGTATTCGAAAGCCTTGAAGCGTTCCAAGGGCATGGCTTCCGGGATGTGATCCCATCGGTTCACATCGGGGTTTAACGAAGCCGCGATGGCGCGACGGTAATCGGTGCCGAAGCTGATGGACAAAGCGGTGCCTCCGGGGAGAAGGCCATTAACCTAATCCGGGACCGCATCAGAATTTGACGCGAAGCGCGCGCCTTTTTCGGGCATGCTGAAGCGGCTGCGGCCGATATCGCGGAAAGGGCCGCGGCGCAAAAAGCAAGAATACGCGGGCCCGGTCGGCCGGAAGTGATGGGATGGTAGCCGCGGACCGGCATCAGATCACCGTTCCGCTCCCGCGATCAAGCGCCCGCCCGCGTCGACGCGCAGGACGATGGGGCCGGAATTGGCTGCCGGGGCTCCCCAGGTCAGCAAGCCGCCGTCGAGACGCGCAGCGCGCTTCGTCCCGGGACCGGGGTCCACCCTTCGCAAGCGCGCCCCCGTGGTAACCGGCCCCGCGAAGGCGATGGCATCCCGCACCAGGTTAACGTAAGCGGGATTGGCCCAATCCGAGGGATCGTGTCCGGGGCTGATGTATACGGCCTTGGGATAGGTGAGGTTGCACCACACCATGGGATGATCGGTGCCGTTGTCGTAGCCGGCATTGCCCGTAGGCCCGGCTTTGGCCAGCACGCGCACGTTGGCGCGCGGGCTTTTGCTGAACTGGTACCACTCTTCTTTCAAGGTGATGGAGGCCGGCATGTTCTTGGTAATGGCGTGGGTGCGATCCTCGAACAGCAAGGTGCCGTCCCGCAGATTGGCATGCGTCACCCAGGTCACATCCCCCAACAACTTCACGTACCAGGGCCAGGAGGCCTGGGCGCAGCCGGTGGCATGGATGCCGATCCAACCGTTGCCCGCTTCGACGTATTTCTGGATGGCCTGCTGTTGCGCCGCCGTGAGGTCGAATGGGAAGGCGTTCAAAAGCACCAGCACCGGATACTTGGCGAGATTGGCATCGTTGAGCGTGGTTCGATCCGATGTGAAATCGACCGTATACCCGCCCGTGGTCGCCAGCTTTTCGAACACGGGTTTGCCCGCCACGCTCATGGGACTATGGCCCCCATCGCTGGCGCTGTAGACTACCAGCACCTTGAACGGGGCTTGCGCCACCGCATAGGCGGCCAGTGCGAAAAGCAGAAATAGAACTCTCACCGGGACCGCCTTCCGTCCAGGCCCCACAAGCGTCCCTCGGCGCCATAGGCCCAACCGACTTCAAGGCGGGTCCCGCGCGCCCGGGCCGTGAGCCGCGGCATCCGCGGGGCCAGGCTGACCGGAGGTTTCACTTCCGGGCGGCAGGTGCCGGTGTATTCGATGCGCACGATGGCGGTCGCGTCCGTGGTCCCGTAATTGCCCGCGTAGTTCATCAAGTAGATGGCGCCATCCGGTCCCAACTTGAAATCGGTAATGCGATTGGGCTTGAGGTTGCCGAAGATGCGCCCCAGCCGTTTCGCGCTCCCATCGGCATTGATCCCCAAGGTGTCGAGCAGGTTGAGATTGAAATCGCCCACGAACCAGAGGCCGTCGAATTGCGGCGGCATTTTCACCGGCGAGTTGGGGATATAGTCGTAGCGGTAGATGGGTCCCGTCATGCCGCAGGCCTGGTTGTAGGCATAGGTCGCGGGCTGTGCGGGCGGCAAATCGGTGATGCCGGTATTCGCCGAGCTGGTATTGGTGGGCTTGGCGGGATTCTCGTTGCCCGGGGTGGTGTGGATGCCGTCGCCGTTGGTGAGCAACTTGTTGTTGCCGGCGAAGTACGGAAAGCCGGCGTTATAAGGCTTGGTCGCCAGATCGTATTCCTCGGTCACGCCCCAGCCGTCCGGGCCCACATCGCCCCAGGCCATCCATTGGGTCTTGGGATCGATGGCGAGGGTATACGGTTCGCGCGTGCCCATGATGTAGATCTCGGGACGGGTCTTGGCCGTGCCGGGGGCGAAGAGGTTGCCCTCGGGGATGGTGTAGGCGCCATCGGGGGTGGGGTGGACGCGCAGGATTTTTCCGCGCAAGTCATTGGTATTGGGCGCGGCCACTTCGCCCGCGCGGGTATCCCCCACTCCCACCCACAGGTTCCCGGACGCATCGAAGGCCATGCCACCGCCTCCGTGCCATCCCGTGGCCGCGGGGAATTTCATCAGGATCTTTTCCGAATTCCTGTCCAGCAGACCGCCGGCCAGGGTGAAGCGCGAGATGCGCATCTCGATGGGATTGAGGTTGGGCATGTACAACAGGAACAAGTTATGGTTGGCCTTGAAGGCCGGATCGAGTACGATGCCCATCAGGCCATACTCGTCTTGCACATGCACGTCGAGCTTTCCCAGGGTCGCCACCGCCTGCGTGGCGGCATCGTAGCGGCGCAGGTTGCCGCCCTTCTCGACAAAGTAGATGTCCACCTTCCCGTCGGCGGCGCGATCGAAGTCCATCTTGAGCGGTTCCGCCAGGCTGCCGGCCTGGCGCGTGACCACCGTGGTCATGCGGAATTCCGATTCCACGGGGTCGGCGCAACCGGGATATGGCGCCGCGCCCGCTGCCAAAGGCAGGGCCAGAGCCGCGAGTGAAAGGATTTTGGTTTTCAGGCAAAACGAGTCGTATAAGGGTTTCAAGGAATCCCCCTTTCCGAGTACAGGTAACTTGGGAGTTACTGCGCGGAAACCGCCCGGCCTGCGGGGGCCTGCGCCCCCGGATCCGGGTAATACACCCCGGGATGGAACGCGCCGCGGTCTCCCTTTCCGCTTCGCTCCCCTCCCCGTTCCGCTTCGATCTTTCTTCCCCGCACGTCGACCCAGCGCCCGGACAGGGCCTGGAGATCGCGCGGGAACATAGCCGTGGCCACGGCCGGCCGCACCGCGGTGGGCGGGGGCAATTGCATGATCTTGAGGGCCGATTTGGCCAGGAAGTCGATGGCCCCGTCGGTGCCGTTTTCGGTGGGATGGGGGCAATGGCAATTGCCGGGGACGGATTTGGTCAGCAGCGTCACGCCTTGGCTCTTGAAGCGCCGCCCCAGCCGTTGGTAATCGAAATCGGAAACGAAAAACGGCGGGCTCCCGTTCTGGCCCAGGGAATCCATGCTCTCATAGGGATCCTGGGTGCAACCCATCATCGCGGCCGGCACGCTGCCGGGCGTGACCCAGTTGCTGTCGAACAGTCCGCCCGACAGGGACAGCACGCCCGCCGGGCGCGATCCGTACCCGGGGTTCCCGCTGGTCCCTTCGATACCGCCCGCGGTCACCGCGGAAGTCAAGTACTTGGGGATTTCGATCTCCTCGTCCAGGAAACCCGTATGCATGGCGGCATAGGCCCCGGAAGAGCAGCCTCCGACGAAAATCAGGCTCGAGTCGATGCCGTATTCGGCCGCATGCTTCTTGTAGTAGCGGATGCAGGCCCGCGTGTCCTGGGTCGACATGAAGGTGGGCCCGCAGAAATTGGGGATGGAGTAGGCGCCGCCGTTGCCCATGCGGTAATCGCTCGTCGCGCACACGAAGCCGCGCTTGGCGAAGTTCTGGCAATCGCCGTTCTCGCCCTGGCGCGTTCCGCTTTGGAAGCCCCCGCCCCACATGAAGATGACCAAGGGCCGCTTGGTGCAGGTATCCCCGTTGGGCTGGAACACGTCCGTGAACAGGTTCACGGTCTTGCCCCCTTGCACCGGGTTCACGTTGGACCCGAACTGGAGGTTCGAGGTTTGCTTGACGGACGCGAAGATATCGGGCTTTTCGTACCGGCCCGCCTTGTCGTTGCAGGAAAGGGCCGAAGCCCCGCCTGCCGCGCAGAAGCCGATTCCCATGGCCATCCATTTGCCGATGCGCATGCTGTCTCCTATCGCCCCATCACCAACCGGGCGTTATGCCCGGCTGCGCCATCCACGCTCACCACATAAGGCTTTTCGCCCAGGCCATCGATCCCGATCGACTCGCCCCCGCGTCCGCGCCTGCGCGCGACCGCGGTTCCGGAAAGATCCCTCACCGTAACCCATACGTTACCTAGGCCGGCGGCCCGCACCGTGATCCGGCCGGGCTCCTGGGCCACGGAGAAGTCCCGCCCCCGCAAAGCCGCGCCGGACGGCCGCGTCGCCGTCGTCGCCTGTCCCGCCGACCAGAAGATGGCGTTGATGAGCAGGGAACGGATGAAAGGTTGGGCCAGGTAGGGCGCCGAGTGGCCCATGCCGGTATAGAACATGCGCCCGCCGCCGGTCATATTGCGGATCCAGGCGATGGGATGATCCCCCATCACCGCCGCGGGCGCGAAGGTCTTTTCGTCCAGCGTATACAGGATCTTGACTCCGGATATGCTGCGGGGGCTGGCCGTGTAGCTATACCATTCATCCACCAAGGACTGCTTGGCGGGCAGGGTGAGCTTGGCGCCGGTGCCTTCCATCCCCGCGATCATGGGGTGGGTCATGGTGGCCGCATCGGCATTGAGCGTCGCGGTAAGCTCGTTGGTTTCCGAGGTGTGGATGGTCATCTTGGCGCCCAGCAGCGCGACCAGATCGGGCCAACGTCCGGCTTCGGCCGCGGCATGGATGCCCACGAAGCCGCCGGTCTGCATGTATTCTAGCAAGGCGGATCGCTGGGAGGCCAGGGGAAAGGCATCGGCGGTTTCCGAAGAGACGTTGTCGAAAACCACGCTCTGGTATTTCGCCAGGTTGGCCGTCGCCATCACCGTCGCGTCCGTGGCCACATCCACCGTGAAGCCATAGGTCTTGCCCCAGGAAACGATGCTGTCCTTCATGGCGGCGATGGCGCTGGTATGCACATACGCCGCGCCGACGGGGCTCTTATTGTAATAGAGGACGCGGAATTTGGGCTCGACCCCATTGGCTCCAAAGGCTTGGGCGTGCGCGCCTAAGGCCAGGAAACCATACAGGCACACGGCCATACCCATTAGGCCGAAACGATTGTTGGAATCCCCTATCGGGAGACCGGGACGCGACGCATTCAACATGCGTTCACTTCACCTTCTCCCCCACCGGCCCTGAATATACGGCGGGTTTTCCGCCACGAAACGGGCCGGGGGCAGAATCCGTTTTCAAACGAGAACGCGGAAGGAGCGTTGAGGCCGTTGCACCCCCCGGAATGGGCGTTTTCCCCGCGGAAGTCGTCCCCGAGACCCGTGGGCCTCGTGTTTTCAGGGTCGAAATGAGGGTAAGCGGAAAAGTGGGACGCCGCGCACCGCGGTGATTCCGGTGATTCGCAAGCGACTGGAGCGGTCCTTCGGGAAGCGTGGCCGGCGGCTATTTGCCGATGCAGAACCCCGCGAAAATCCGGCCCAGGATTTCGTCCGTGGAAATCTCCCCCAGCAATTCCTGGAGATGACCGGCGGCCTCGCGGATTTCGAAGGCCAGGATTTCGATGGCCGGCTTGCGACGCATGCCTTCCAAAGCCGCGGCCACCCGTTCCCGCGCCGACCCGATGGCCTGGAACTGGCGCTCCGTGGTCAGCAGGATGTCCTCGCCGCCGCCGGTATCGGCGAAGGCAAGGGCTTCGAGGCGCGCCCGCAACGCATCCAGGCCGGACCGGCCGGGACTGGATACGGAAAGGCTGCCTACCGCGGGACGGAATCCCGGCAGATCGGATTTACTGCGGATGCGTAGGGCGATGTCCCCTTGCAAGCCCTGGATACCGGCGTCCGGGACAGTCACCCCGGATTCCGGGGCGGTCCCATCTTCGACCCAGACCCGCAGGTCGGCCTCGGCCCATTGGCGGCGGGTCCGTTCCATGGCCAGGGCATCCAGCCCGTCGACCGGCCGGCCCAGGCCCGCGGTATCGATCAGATGGATGCGGCCGCTGGGTAACACCAAGGTTACCTCGACCCAATCGCGGGTGGTGCCGGGGATTTCCGAGACCAACAGACGGTCCGATTCCACCAGGGCGTTGATGAGGCTGGATTTGCCCGCGTTGGGCGCCCCGAGGATGGCCACGCGCGGCGCCCGGCCCAGCTCCCGGCCACGGGCGAAACCGGCGGACAGCCGATCGAGGGCGGACCGGATAACCTCCAGGCGCGGCAGCCACGAGGCGTAATCGGGATCGGCTTCTTCTTCGGAAAAGTCCACCTCGAGTTCGAGCCGTACGGAGAGATCGACCAGGGCGTCCCGTAACTCCTTGAGCGGCGCGCTCAATTCCCCCGCGGCCATGCGCTGCGCATTGCGCAGGGCCTGACGCGTTTCGGCATGGATCAATTGCCCCACCGCTTCGGCCTGCAGCAAATCGATCTTGCCGTTCTCGAAGCTGCGCCGGGTGAACTCCCCGGGCCCGGCCAGGCGCAAACCCGGTTGCGCCAGCAAGGCGCGCAAGAGGCCTTCCAGGATCAAGGGATTGCCGTGGGGGTAGAGTTCGAGAACGTCTTCGCCGGTGGAACTGGCCGGGCCGGGGAAGAAGACGTAGTTCAAGCGGTCGAGGATTTCGGAAGGAGCGGGTTCGGCTATCGTAGCCGTTTCGGCTTCCGGACCCGCCATAACGCCCGCGATGCGGAAGGCGCCGTAGTAGACATGGCGCGGTTGCGGATCAGGTCGGCCCAAGCAGGCACCGGCCACCGCGCGGCAACCCGGTCCCGAGAGGCGGACTACGGCCAGCCCGGAGGTACCGGGCGGCGTGGACAAGGCTACGATGGTCTCAAGATTAGCCACCGGTGCCTCGTCGTGCTCAGGTCTTCGCGGGCTTGCCCTTCGGCGGTTTGGCCGAAGGCACCGTGGCGTTTCCGGAGGAACCGTTGTCGGCGCCGGCTTTGACCGCGGGCTTAAGCCGATTGGTGTAGAAGTAGGTCTGCCCGATGGTGAACAGGTTGGAGACCGTCCAGTACAGCACCAGTCCCGAGGGGAAGGAGCAAGAGAAGATGTACATCATCGCCGGCATCATCCAGACCATGAATTTCTGGTTGGGATCCTTGATGGTCATCTTCATCTGGAAGAACATGGTGAGCGCCATGAAGAAAGGCAGGATGGTGACGCCCAGGGGCAGGACATAGGGAAGCTGGAAGGCTTCATAGACCACGTCCGGGCGGGCCAGATCGTGGACCCAACCCAGGAAGGGTGCGCCGCGCAATTCCACCGAGCGGCCCAGCACGTTGAACAGGGAGATGAAGATGGGCATTTGCAGGAGAACCGGGAAGCATCCCATCACCCCGGAAAGCGGATTCACGCCTTCCTGTTTGTAATAGGCCATGACTTCCAGGTTGGCCTTCTGGGGATTGCCTTTATGCTTGTCCTTGATCTTCTGCACCGCGGGCATATGCTGCTGCATCTTGACGCCCTGTTTGGTCTGGGCGATGGTCAGCGGAAAAGTCACCGCGCGCACCAGCAAGGTGAGCAGGATGATGGCGATGCCGTAATTATGCGTGAAGGCGTAGAAATGCTTGAGCAACCACAGCACCTTGCCGCACAGCCACACGTACCAGATGTCGGCGCGGAAGAAGGATTCCCAGCCCGAGAAGATGATCTTCTCGTAGTTCTGGTTGTAGGTGAGCAACTGGTCGTAGGAAAGCGGCAGGATGAGCAGGTCGAAGTCCAGGTTCTTGTCATCCACGTTGCTCGCGCTGATCTGCAGCTCGTATTCATGGGGATAGGTCTTTTCCTCCCCATCCGCGATCCTGCCCTTGGCCGTGATCTTGTTGTTGGTCTCGCGGTTGAAGTTGATCAAGGCCGCCACGTACTTGCGGCGCAGGCCGGCCCATTTGAGCACCCCGCTCTCGGCGTTCACGGTCTTGTCGCCCACGAAGGCGTTGCGCTCCACGTTCACGCCGTTGTCGTAGATGAGTTCGCTGAAGAAGCTGCTCATCAGGCCGACGCCTTTGCCATGGGGGATGTTCTCGGTTTCGGCCAGGCCCGCGCTCCAACCCAGGGAGTAGGAAGAGATGGCCTGCGAGGCTTCCAGGTGCTGTCCGATCTTATTGCTGTCCGGATAGAAGGTGAAAGAGCGATCCAGGGTCTTCTTCCCGTCCGGGGTCACCGTCTTGAAATGCACCGTGGCCGGGGCATCCTTGACCGTAAGCATGCTGTCTTCGCCCTCCAGCTGCCACAATTGCTGGGACAGATCCTGGTTATCGATGGTCAGGGTCAGGGCCCCGCCCTTGCCCGCGATGATGTCGGGATGGATGGGCTTGAGTCCGGCCAGATCCTTGAGGGTTACGCCGGCGATGCGCGCGCCCTGGTTGTCCAGGCTCACGACAAAGCGATTGGTCGAGACCGTGAGCATGCGATGGGCGACGGGCGCGGCGACTGCGGCTGCGGCCGAATCCCCGATGCGCGCGGCGGGACCGCCCGTGGTGGGACCCATGCTGGCCTTCACCGAGTTCGCCAAGGCGGCGGAGTCGGCGGCGGTGGCCGGGACCGGCCCCTTCTTCGCCTGGGCCAGGGAGTCGGCGCGGAACAGTTCCGCCTTCTTCTTATTCTCGGCGGCGGTCTGCCTTTGCTTATAACCGGTCCATACGAATAGCAGTCCCATCAATAGGACCCAAGCCAACAGGCTGTTCTTGTTCAAGCGATTCTCCTCAAGGAAATACGGGGAAGGGTGGCGTCCCGGGTCGGAACGGGATCGAATCCGCCCTTGCAAAAGGGATGGCAACGCGCGATGCGCCAGGCGGCCAATCCGGCCCCGGTCAGCAAACCCCGCGTCTCGATGGCTTCGATGGCGTATTGCGAACAGGTAGGATGGAAGCGGCACACGCCGTGGAAAAAGGATCCATGCAAGGCCTGGTAGCAGCGGATCAGGAACACGACCGGCAGGCGGAAAAGGGCCGCGGTCATCTCAGGATTTCTCCCCAGCGCCCGCGAGTAAGGTCTCGGCCTGGGCGCGCAATTCGCAGCGGCGGAAGCCGGAGGCCTTTTCGGAAACGTCGAAAACGATCCAGGCGCCTTCGCGCAAGCGTGGCAAGGCATCGACGAAACATTGACGCAGGGTGCGGCGGATGGAGTTCCGCATCACGGCATCGCCGACTTTTTTGCGGATGATGAAACCCAGACGCGAGGGTCCGGCGTCGTTGCGGAAGTATCGCAGGGTGAGCGGGGCGCTGCGCAGCGCTCTCCCGTCCGCGAATACCTTTTTATACATATAGGGCTTGTTGAGACGGCGCGCGTGGAGCGGGATCTGCTCCGGCCGGTCGGAATCCGGGCGCGGGGACGAGCTGGCGTTCAAAGGCGAACTCCCCCGGAACCGGGTTTAACGAATCAGATGTCCTTGTACGCCATCGTGTCGCTCACGGTCAGCTTATGCCGACCCTTGGAACGACGGCGGGACAGAACGGCGCGGCCGTCCTTGGTAGCCATGCGGGAGCGGAAGCCATGCTTGTTGACGCGTTTCCGGTTGCGGGGCTGGAATGTTCTTTTCATTCTGGAATACTCGTTTTTAAGTTGAGGGGATCAATTTAGTTTTTATCCCCTTGTAAATTCAAGGGTTAGCAACCATTGTCCCCTAATTTGATGGAGAATCGGCGCGAGCCCAAGATACCCCTTAAAGATGTCGATTCAGAACTATCTGTATAAAGTGTATTTTGGCCTGGTTTCCCTGCCATTCGCTGCCGGGCTCTATATAGTAGGGTGGAAGGCCTCGGTCATTAGGTCCAACACAGCTCTTTGCAGCCTCCCCCATCCGTGGCTCCGCTTCCGGCTTTACCAACATGCTGCCCGGGATCTGATGCGGCTCTTTTTCGGCCGTCTGGAGATCCCGATCCGGATTCGGCCCCAGGATGCCGCCAAACTCAAAATCCTCAAGTCCTCCCCTTCCCTCTTCCTCACGGCCCATTTCCATAATTGGGAGCTGATGGGATCCTGGATGACCCGCCAAGGGGTCCCGCTGCTTAGCGGGGCCAAGCCGATGGCCTGGGTACCGGCGCAGTCGCTCTTGGATCGGATGCGCCGCCGGCTTTCCATGAAAGTCATTTACCGTGACATCCCCCGATCCGCGGCGCGCCATCTCTCCGCAGGGGGGTGTTTCGGATTCCTCTGGGATCAACGGGTACCCCACTCCGAAACCAGCACCCCCTTCTTCGGCCACACGGTTGCGGTCGATCCCCTCCCCCTGTTCCTACTCCGTCGCCAGTCGGTGCCGGTCCACTTCGGAGCCCTACTTCCCAACGGAACCTTTCGGGTGATCTCGCTTCTCGATACGACCCGACCCCGCTCCCCGGAGCGGGGAGGCCGCTCCCCGGAGCGGGGAGGCCGCTCCCCGGAGCGGGGAGGCCGCTCCCCGGAGCGGGGAGGCCGCTCCCCGGAGCGGATAGCCAACTCTCAGGACCGGGTGGCCCGCAGATATCACCGCGTCCTGGAAGTCCTGGTCCGCAGACATCCGAGCTATTGGTATGGGTTGGCTCACCGCCGCTTCCGGGACGCGATTCCGGCCCGCCCGGACTCCGGTGTTTCACGTGAAACATTGGCCGCACCTGGACTTATGGTTTCACGTGAAACCAAACTCTCCGCCTAGCTTCTGACCCGCAGCCAACACGGTCTTTAGGCTTGATCAACCCCAAGGGTTGAAATCCGAAAAAGGTATGATACATTTACTGTCCCTATGGAAAATCTGCTCCAGGATCCGTCAAAATTTGACGACAAAACCCTGCAAAAACTCCGGGAAGTTGAACATTTCCTCCGGAAATGGAATAAAAACATCAATCTGGTAAGCGAGAACGATGAGCCGACCGTCTGGGAGCGGCACATCGTGGATTCGGTTCAGTTGATGCCCTTTTTCAAGGAAGTAAATAAGCTCGCGGACATGGGTAGCGGAGTCGGCCTACCGGCTGTCCCCCTCGCGATCGCCTGTCCGGACATCGATGTCTTTGCCATCGAGCCGAAGCAGAAGCAGAGCGCCTTGATGGCGGAACTCATCCGCGAGATCCGCATCCCCAACCTGCATGTGCTGACCGAGCGGGTGGAGAAGGTTTTTCTATCTCATATGGACGTGGTGTGCTGCCGCGCGTTCGGCGAGTTTACGCGCGATGCGCGCCTTGCCTACAAGATGCTGAAGCCCGGTGGTTTGTTCATGACCTTCAAGGCAAATGAAGAGAGCAATATCCCCACCGGCTACGACAAGGTCGAGAACTTCCCCTACCATCTGCCCGGCAACCCTCGCAAGTATTACGTCGTGATCGCGTACAAGACGGGAGAGATGTGAGCCGGATAATCGCGGCATGCAATCAGAAGGGCGGCGTGGGTAAGACCACGACCTGCGTGAATACGTCGGCAGCCCTTGCCGCGATGGAGAAGCGCGTACTACTGGTCGATATGGATCCGCAGGCAAACGCCACCCAAGGATTGGGTTTCGATCCGAAAGAATTCGAAGAGGATATCTACGACATCCTTTCCGAAGCGGATAAGGAAATTACCGCCGAGCAGGTGCGGCATTTCATCAAGCCCACCAGCATGCCTTTCCTCTCGGTACTGCCTTGCTCGCGTTCCTTGGCAGGCCTGGAAGTGCAGCTCATCACCCAGCCCATGCGCGAGAAGCGCCTGATGCGCGTGCTGGAAAAAGTGCGCGCCGACTACGACTTCATCTTCATCGACTCGCCGCCCTCCCTCAGCATGCTCACCTTAAATGTGCTGACCGCGGCCGATACGGTGATGATCCCGATCCAGTGCGAGTACTATGCGCTGCAAGGATTGGCCGAGTTGCTCAACACCATCCGCCTGGTGCAGCAGAACCTGAATCCAAAACTTTCCATCGAAGGCGCCCTGCTCACCATGTACGATAGCCGCCTGAACTTGTCCAAGCAGGTGGCGGAAGATGTGCAAAACACCTTCTCGGAAAAGGTCTTCAAGACCATCATCCCCCGCAGCGTGAAACTTTCGGAAGCCCCCTCCTTCGGGCAGCCGATCATTCTCTACGATGCTTTGAGCTCCGGCGCGATGCGCTATATGGAACTGGCGAAGGAGATTTTGCTGAATGACTAGGAAGGCCCTTGGCAAGGGACTGGAAGCCATTTTCGGAAATCTCGGGACCGAGGTGGTGAATCCGAAAACGGGCAGCGGAACCCTAGAAGTTGAAATAACTCGAATTTCTCCAAATCCTTTCCAGCCTCGTTCCGACTTCGGTCCGGACGAAATCCGGGAGCTGGCGGATTCGATCCGGGAAAAGGGCCTGCTCCAACCCATCCTGCTGCGCAAGCATCACGAAGGCTTCCAGATCGTAGCCGGCGAGCGCCGTTTCCGCGCCATGCAGCTCTTGGGCAAGGACACCATCCCCGCCCTGGTGCGCGACCAACTGTCCGATCGGGACATGATGGAGATGGCGCTGATCGAGAACATCCAGCGCGTGCAGCTCAACGCCATCGAAGAGGCCCTGGCCTTCGAGCAGTTGATCAACACCTGCGGGATTACCCACGATGAGCTGGCCCAGAAACTGGGCAAGAGCCGTTCGGCGATCACGAACACCTTGCGGCTGCTGAAACTGGAAGACGACCTGAAGCGGATGATCCGCGAAGGCAAGCTCACCGCCGGCCACGGCCGCGCCCTGCTGCAAACCGATCCCAAGAAGCGCGCTAAGCTGGCCCAGAAGATCGTGGAAGATCATCTCAACGTGCGCAAGGCGGAAAAGTCCGGGGCCCATAAGAGCGAAGCCGCCAAACCGGTGAACCCGAATGTGCAGGCCTTTCTGGAGCGCCTGCGCTTTCTGCTCGGGACCAAGGTGACGCTGAAGGGAACCGAGAACAAGGGCGTGCTGGAAATCCATTACATGCAGCGCCAGGATCTGGAAGGCTTCGCGGACATGCTGGAGAAGGCCCAAGCCGCCAAGGGCTAGCGCCCATGATCAAGAAGCGTTACATCACCATCCAGATCCTGCCCGATGATAGCAGCGATGCCTGGACCATCAAGCTGCGCTACCGTTTTTTCGAATTCCTCTTCTATGCTATTATTATCGCCCTGTTCGCCGTGGCCCTGGCCGCGGTCAAGATCACGGAGATAAACGGCAAGGTGCTCACCGCCAATCATCTCGCCTCCATCAACCGCCAACTGATGGAAAAGCAGGAGAAGATGACCCTGTTGGAAAAGGAACTGTCCCAGATCGCCGACCAGGAACGGAAGATCCGCGGCATCGTGCAGACCTTCATCGCCGAGCAGGCGGCCGACACGGGCAAGGACGATCGCGGCAACCGGCTCTCCGCCGCCGACGTGGATAAGTTCGTGGCCCAGGTCCGGGCCCTGGAAAAGAAGCGGCACGGAACCGGACTGTTCCCCGGCCGGGACGAGATCCCGGACATCTGGCCCGTGGCCGGCATCATCAGCCAGAAGTTCAACTCCGGCGCCACCGCCGAAGCCGCGGCCTCGGGAGAGGCCGTCCACGAAGGCATCGACATCATCGCCGAAAGCAACGCCCTGGTGGTGGCCGCCGCCCAGGGGATCGTGATCCAATCCGGCCAGGACCGGGACCTGGGCCGGTTCGTGAAAATCGATCATGACCGTGGCGTACAGACCATCTACGGCCATCTCAACCGGAGCTTCGTGCAGGCCGGCGACCATGTGGACAAGGGGACCACCTTGGGGGCGGTGGGAAACACCGGAAACAGTTTCGGCCCCCATCTCCACTACGAGATCCAGGTCAAAGGCAAATCCGTCGACCCCGAACAATACCTGAAGTGAGGCTTCCATGTCGAAATCCGTAGCCACAGCCATGACCTTTATCAGCGATGGAACCCAGATTCTGGGAGACATCAAGGTCGAGCACGATCTGCGCGTCGAGGGTTACCTAAAGGGAACCGTAGAAGTGGGCGGGATGCTGGTGCTGGGCCCGACGGGGAAAATCGAAGGCCAGGTACATGCCCGTTCGGCCACCATCGCCGGCCAGATCGTGGGCAATCTCAAAGGCCAAGACAAGATCGTATTGGAGACCAAGTCCACCCTGGTCGGCGACTTACAAACCCGCGAACTGGTGATCAACGAAGGCGCGGTATTCCAGGGCAATTGCTCTATGCAGGTGGATGAAAAAAAATAGCCCGGCTTCACCGGATGAAAAGAATCCGGCGAATTCAACCCAATGGCTGGCCTTCCTCAATCTCGGCTGGTTAATCGTCGGCAATATGCTGGTGTTCACCTTCGGTGGATTATGGCTGGATAAGCACTACCACAAAGCCCCCGTGTTCCTGCTCGTGGGCGTGGTGTTGAGCTTCCTCGGCAGCGGTTACAGCGTATACGCGGCGGTAAAAAAACTGGAATCCACCGAGGCCAAGAAGCCTCGGAAATGACGTCCTAAATCCGGTAGAGCAAGCCCTTACGACCTTTAAAGGGAAAGCCGTCTTTGCTATGATTCCCACGCGTTAAAATCACCCGGGAAAATCTTTTTCCGGGAAAATGGATTCTCCTTTTTTGTCGACCTACTCCAAAAAAATCGCCTTGGTCATGGTCCTTCTGGCCGTTGCCGCCGGGGCAGTCTCCTTCCGCTTGGAAACCTACCCGATCGCGTTCGCGACCGGCGCCGTCGTCTTCATGGCGATTAATGCCTTGGGCGCCATCTACCCTCTCTATTTCTTCCGGGGCAAGGGCAATCCCCTCAACGTCTACATGGTGGGTATGATAGTCCGCCTGGGTCTGATCGGGGTCGTGCTGATCGCCGTCATCGTCAAAGGCGGCTTGTCGCAGAACGCGCTGCTGGCCATGACCCTTACGGCCATGGTTTCTTTCATCGCCTACCTGGGAGTCGAAATCCACCACTTCCTGCGCCATACCGCCAGCTTGATGAGCCGCGCCTGATGCTGAAAAAGATCTTCTCCGCCGTCCTCCTGCTTTCAGGAATGCTCAATGCCGAAGAAGGCTTGGGCGAGTTCCTGACCCATCACATTTCCAACTCCCATGAATGGCACCCGGTGCCCTTCCTACCTGCCCTGCATCTGCCGACCGGATGGATCATCGGCGGCATCGACGTGTCACCGACCCAACACGTATTGATGATGTTCATCGCCGCCGCGCTGCTCATCATCCTGTTCGCCATCGGAACCCGCCGCAAGAACAACGCCCCCTCCTCCAAATTGGGCCATGCCCTCGAGGCCCTGGTCATCTACGTCCGCGACGAGGTGGTCGAGCCCAACCTGGGCAAGAAGGATACCGCCGCATGGCTGCCGTTCTTCCTTACCCTGTTCTTCTTCTTCCTGGCCCTCAATCTCATCAGCCTTATCCCCGGTTTCTCGGCCGCCACCGGCAACGTGAACTTCACCGGCACCATGGCCCTGCTGATATTCCTCACCTTCAACCTGGCCGGCATCATCAAGAACGGGCCCGTGCATTATTTCACCGGGCTCTTCCCCAGCGGCGTGCCGTGGCCCATCATGATCATCATCGTGCCCATCGAGCTGATGGGTCTCATCACCAAGGCCGCCGCCTTGTGCATCCGTCTTTTCGCGAACATGACCGCGGGCCACATCTTGCTGCTGTCCCTGACCGGCCTTATCATCGTCTTCAAAACGGCATGGGTCGCCATCGGATTTTTGCCCATGACCTTGTTCATCTACCTGATCGAGGTTTTGGTGGCCTTCCTCCAGGCCTACATCTTCACGCTTCTCTCGGCCCTGTTCGTGGGAATGGCGCTGCACCAAGAGCATTGATTTCTAACCAGTACACAAGGAGCTAAAAATGGCTTTGGAAAACGCAAGCATGGGATTTCTTTCCGCCGGCATCGGCGCCGGCCTCGCCGCCATCGGCGCGGGCATCGGCATCGGCAAGCTGGCCGGTTCGGCGCTGGAGGGCATCGCCCGCCAGCCTGAAGCCGTAGGCGTGCTGCGCACGACCATGCTTATCGCCGCCGCTCTGGTGGAAGGCGTGGCCCTGTTCGCGCAGGTTATCTGCCTTATCGTCGCCTTCAAGACTTGATTCTGGACCGGGCCGGCGCATGGCCGGCCCTTGCGAGAGGAATAGGATATGAGCTCCGAACTTAACGGGCTCCAATACGCGGATGCCGAAGCGGCATCTTCGCAGGCCGAAGCGCCCGCGACGCATACGGAATCCGCGGCCGAAGGGCATTCAGCGGCGGGCAGCCTGCCCCCGTTCCTGCAATTCGATCCCGGCGTGTGGATCTGGACCTTCTCGGTCTTCGTGGTCCTTTTGATCATCCTGCGCAAGATGGCGTGGAAGCCGATCATCGCCTCCATCGAGGAGCGGGACAAGACCATCAAGAACAGCCTGGACCAGGCCGCGCGCATCCAGGAAGAAACCAAGCGCTTGACCGAGGAACAGAACAAGATCCTCGCCGCCGCGCGCCACGAAGCCAACGCGTTGATGCAGTCCTCGCGCCAAGCCGCCGAGGAGCTGCGCCGCAAGCTGGAACAGTCCGCCCAGGAAGAGAAGGCCCGCATCATCGCCTCGGCCACCGCCGAGATCGAGTCCTCCAAGCGCACGGCCATGGCCGAGCTCAAGAAGACCACCGCGGAGCTTTCCATCAAGATCGCGGAGAAGCTCATCAAGTCCAACCTGGACGAGGCCAAAAGCCGCGCCCTGGTCGACCAACTCATCAACGAAGTGTCCAAGAATTAAGGCGCAGGGAAGATGAAGAAAGACAAGGCAGCCACCGTCTACGCCCGCATGCTCATCGAAGCGGCGGCCGACGGGAAATCCGGCGACGCCGTCTCGGCGGACATGCAGTTGCTCGCGGAATCCTTCCGCCAGCTTCCCGAGCTGCACAAGTTCCTGACCAATCCCGTGCGGGCCACGGCCGAAAAGGCCAAGCTGTTCGGCGCCATCGGCGCCAAGCTGGCCCCGCTTACGCAGAAGTTCCTCAAGCTCCTCGAGACCAAGAACCGCCTTGCCTTGCTCAAGTCGATCGCGGCCGAATACATCGCCCTCGAAGAAGCCAAGAAGAACATCCTGCGCGCCACCGTGGTTTCCGCCAAGGCCTTGGACGCGGAGCAAATCGACCGCCTGGCCAAGGGTCTTGAAGTCAAGCGCCCGGGCAAGACCTATATCCTGACGAATGAAATCGACGCGTCCCTGATCGCGGGATTCCGCATCCTGCAAGGCGATCAGATCACCGACGCGAGCATCAAGCACAAACTGGCCCTGCTCAAGCAGACACTGGCCGCTTAGCTTATAAAGGTTACAAGAGGAATACGAACATGGCAGCTGAAGTCCGTTCCGACGAAATCACTTCCATCCTGCGCAAGCAGCTGGACAGCATCAACACCTCGGCCGATACCTACGAGACCGGCACGGTGTTGCAGGTAGGCGACGGTATCGCCCGCATCTTCGGCCTATCCAACGTGATGGCCGGCGAGTTGATCGAAATCCAGAGCGTCAAGGGTTCCGTCTCGGCCCTGGTGCTTAACCTGGAAGCCGACAACGTGGGCGTAGCCATCTTGGGCGAGGCCGCCGCCGTGGCCGAAGGCGACACCGCCCGCCGCACCAAGACCATCGCCTCGGTTCCCGTGGGACCCACCATCCTGGGCCGCGTCATCAACGCGCTCGGCGAACCCATCGACGGCGGTCCCGCCCTCGATCGCACCCACATGCGCCCCATCGAAGACAAGGCCCCGGGCATCGTCCGCCGCCAGAACGTCTGCGAGCCGATGGAAACCGGCATCAAGGCCATCGACACCATGATCCCGATCGGCCGTGGCCAGCGCGAGCTGATCATCGGCGACCGCAAGACGGGCAAGACCGCCATCGCCATCGACACCATTCTGAATCAGAAGGGCAAGGACGTAAAGTGCATTTACGTCGCCATCGGCCAGAAGCAGAGCACCGTGGTCCAGATCGTCGAGCGCCTCAAGGCCGCCGGCGCCATGGAGTATACCTGCGTGGTCGCCGCCAACGCCTCCGACCCGGCCCCGCTCCAGTACCTGGCCCCGTATTGCGGCGCCACCATGGGCGAGTACTTCATGTACAACGGCCAGCATGCCCTGCTCGTCTATGACGATTTGACCAAGCAGGCACAAGCCTACCGTCAGCTGTCGCTGCTGCTCCGCCGTCCCCCGGGACGCGAAGCCTTCCCCGGCGACGTGTTCTATCTACACTCCCGCTTGCTCGAGCGCGCCGCCAAGATGTCCGAGAAGGAAGGCGGCGGATCGCTGACCGCGCTCCCCATCATCGAGACCCAGGCCGGTGACGTGTCGGCTTACATTCCGACCAACGTGATTTCGATTACCGATGGCCAGATCTTCCTGGACACGAACCAGTTCAACGCCGGACAGCGTCCCGCCGTGGACGTGGGCCTGTCGGTGTCCCGCGTAGGCGGCGACGCCCAGATCAAGGCCACCAAACAGGTAACCGGCCCGCTCCGTATCACCTTGGCCCAGTACCGCAACCTGGCCGCCTTCGCCCAGTTCGCATCGGACTTGGACAAGGCCACCCAGAAGCAGTTGGCCCGCGGCGAGCGCATGATGCGCATCCTGCGCCAAGGCCAGTACGTGCCCTACCGCATCGGCAAGACCATCATGATCGTGTACGCGGGCATGAACGGCTATACCGACGACGTGGCCGTAAACAAGATCGCCGCGTACGAAGAGCAGCTGTTCCAGTACATCGACGCGAAGTATCCCGCCTTGGTGGATCGCATCGAGAAGGAAAAGAAGCTCGACGACGCGCTTACCGCCGACGTGAAGAAGGCCTTGGAGGATTTCGGGAAGTCTTTCGCCGCTTAACCGCGACGAGGGCCGCCGAACCTAAGGAATAAAATGCCGACGATCAAAGAACTACGCCTCCGCATCAAGTCGTTGCAGAACACGAGTAAGATCACGTCTGCGATGAAGATGGTAAGCGCCGCGCGCCTGCGCCGCGCCCAGGACGCGTATAACCGCAACAAGCCCTACGCGCAGAAGATGCAGGAGCTGTTGGAGCAAGTGACCGCCTCGTTCCAGGATCTCGACCATCCGCTCATGAAGGTGCGCGAAGTCAACCGGGTGCGGTACATCGTGGTCGCTTCGGATCGCGGCCTATGCGGCGGCTTCAACAACAACCTGCTGCGGTATTTCCTGCGCAACCTGCCCAAGGGCAAGGTCAGCGACGCCCTCGGCATCGGCCGCCGCGCCAAGGATTACGTGGCCCGCAACAAGCTGGCCGCCAAGGCTTCGGAAGTCATCAACAGCAACGTTCCCACCTACGCCAACGCGCAGGCGATCGCGGACAACGCCGTGGAGGCGTTCGTTTCCGGCGAAGTGGATGCCGTGTACCTGGTGTACAACCGCTACAACTCGGTGCTGAGCCAGACCCCGGTGGAACTGCAGATGCTGCCGTTCTCCAAGCCGGCCAAGGCCAAGGATACCAAAGGCGAGAAGCCCAAGGGCGCCGCGACGGGTTATCGCCTCGACTATATCGTCGAACCCGGTCCCGCCGAGGTCTTCGCCGAACTCTTGCCCAAGCTGGTGACCATTCAGGTTCTGCGCGGGCTGCTGGAGAACGCCGTGGGCGAGCATACCGCCCGCATGACCGCCATGGACGCGGCCACCAAGAACACCAAGGATCTAATCGGATCGCTCACCTTGAAGATGAACCGCGCCCGCCAGGCCGCCATCACCAAGGAATTGATCGAAATCGTTTCGGGCGCAGAAGCGCTCAATGGATAACTAGACCGGGGGCCGTCCTACCGGGACGGCCGCGGCAGGCTTAGGAGAAGAGAGAGCATGAACTACGGAAAAATCAGCCAGGTAATGGGACCCGTCGTGGACGTGACCTTCGACGACGAAGGCTCGCTGCCCCCCATCCTAACGGCCCTGAAGGTGACCAACCCGATCATCAACAAGGAAGAGAACAACCTCACCCTCGAGGTTTCCCTGCACATCGGCGAGAACACCGTGCGCGCCATCGCCATGGATTCCACCGACGGCCTGGTCCGCGGCAGCAAGGTGCTCAACACCGGCGCCCCGATTTCGGTGCCCGTGGGCGAAGGCTGCCTGGGCCGTATCTTGAACGTTACGGGTGATCCCGTGGACGAAGCCGGACCCATCGTGGGCGTCCGCATGGATCCCATCCACAAGGCTCCCCCGAAGTTCACCAACCAGTCGACCAAGAGCGAAGTGCTCGTGACCGGCATCAAGGTCGTGGACCTTCTGGCCCCCTACGTCAAGGGCGGCAAGATCGGCCTGTTCGGCGGAGCCGGCGTAGGCAAGACCGTTATCATCATGGAGCTCATCAACAACATCGCCAAGCATCACGGCGGCTACTCGGTGTTCGCCGGCGTAGGCGAACGTACCCGCGAAGGCACGGCCTTGTTCGGCGAAATGAAGGAATCGGGCGTGCTCGAGAAGACCTGCCTCGTGTACGGTCAGATGAACGAGCCCCCCGGAGCCCGCGCCCGCGTGGCCTTGACCGCTTTGACGGAAGCCGAGTACTTCCGCGACGACAAGAACCAGGACGTGCTGCTCTTCGTGGACAACATGTTCCGCTTTACCCAGGCCGGTTCCGAAGTGTCCGCTCTGCTCGGCCGTATTCCCTCGGCCGTGGGTTATCAGCCCACGCTGGCCACGGAAATGGGCGACTTGCAGGAACGCGTGACCTCGACCTTGAACGGATCGATTACCTCGATCCAGGCCATTTACGTGCCGGCCGATGACTACACCGATCCGGCTCCCGCGACGACCTTCGCGCATCTCGATGCGACCACGAACTTGTCCCGCGCCATCTCGGAAATGGGCATCTATCCCGCCGTGGATCCGCT
>JAHFCH010000276.1 GCA_023249635.1 Fibrobacterota bacterium | reverse complement strand
TCTTATCCGGAAAGGCGAGTATCGCAATGTTTAAGCTGCAATCCCTCTTCGAATCCTGTCCCGAAAACGGCGGCATCGAGTATCGATTGGAATTGCCCGTGGGGAATTCGGACGGGAGTATCCGCGTGGAAGTGCAAACCCAGGACAGCGTGGCGGATTGTCCGGTCGTCGATGGAAAAATATCGCTTGATCGCCGCGATGGGCCGGGAATCCGGCGGTTCGACATGCGCTGCATTTCCAAGTCCGATGCGAATGCTGTATTGGATCAAATTTGGGTGGACGTCGTGATCCTTCCGGAGTCATCGGAGCACGTATCCATGGAAGTGGATAAGGCCCTGCAGCGGAAAAATCCCGGGAATGCGGCCGAAACGCAATCCGCAAGCGACGCGCTTTTTGCCGAATGCCGGGGCGCGGAATTGCCTGAAATCCTCAGGCGTCTCGCATTAGGACAGAGTGCTTCCCAAACGGTTTTTTCCGCGGTAAACCTAGTGACGACGCTTTTGGATCGTCCGCATTCCAGGTCGCTTCATCCGACAATCACGGAGGTTTTGACGGAGATCATTTCCACTTCCAGCGACCAAAGTATCACCATCGCTGCATTCCAGGCGTTCAAAAAATTGCAAATGAAGCCGGCCGAGAAATGGCCCTTCATGCTCCGCATGCTGATGGAGACGAGTCCGACGTCGGGGTTTGGATACAATGCTGTGGCAGATTTAATCGAAACTACCCCGAAAGCGAGCCGTCCGATGGTGTTGGCCATCGCGGAATCGCTGTGCGACTCCGATTCGAAACGCGTTCCAGCGATTGCGCGGCTCTTTCAAATGTGGAACCATAAGGCCGGAATCCCGAAGTTGTTGCCGGCCTACGAAATCAACCCGGCGATCGGAAATTCCGTATTGCCCGCTATACAAGCCTGCAATTACAGGGAGGCCATCCCATTCCTGGTGGGAATGCTGGATTACACGACCGGGGAGTCCACACGGGATTTGATTTCCTGTCTCGCGACCTGGAAGGCGGAAGGCGCCAAATCCGCCATCCTGGAAAAACTGGAAACGGAAAACAATCCGTACAATGCCGGCATCATCGTCGCCAACCTGATGCAATACGGCGACCCCTCCTTGAGGCAAAAGGTCGCGGCGATTCGGGACGAATCATCCGAAGCCAAGGCGAAGGCCATGGACGCGTATTTGCAGAATTGGAAGTAAGAGGGTCGACTCGTCGAACAAACGAGTCCGCCCTATAAGCTTATTAGCCTATTAGCTTTCGAATCGCCGCCTCGGCTCCGAATACGGGCCGGAACGCCAGCGCATCTTGCGGCGTGACCCAAGCGAATTCGGAACTTTCCGGATTCAGGATTACCTCCCCTCCGCACCTGCAGGTGAAGTAGAAATTCACGCAATGCATTTTTCCGGGTTCGACCGGTAGACTGTTTTGGAACAAAAGGAATGCCGTCTCCGCCACGGCCAATCCAGTCTCTTCGCGCATCTCCTTGGCAACGGTTTCCTCAAGGGTATCCCCATAGTCCAGTTTTCCGCCTGGTAGGCACCACTCCCCGTTTCCGTACGCCGAATTGGCCCTTCGCAAAAGCAGGAGCCGCCCTTTGGAATCGAATGCAAGGGCGCGGACGGCGACTACGGGACGCAGGGACGAACTATCCGCCATGGAGGGCCGTGTTTAAATTTTCTGGCGGTATGGCGCTGGACTGGGCCCGCTTGAATATTCCGAGACCCGATTTTTCCAATACTCCCGGGAGATTGATGAAAAGGTCCCGGTCGTATTTCTTATACCCGTTCTCACCGTCTTCCAATTGTTCCCAGGGGACGATGCAGGGATTGAGCCGTTCCTTGATATCCTTGGTCGGACCCCATTTCCATCCTTCCAGCAGCCGCTCGACATTCCAGCGTCCGTGCTCCATTTCCGCCAGTCGATCGATGCCGTCGCTCTTCAACAGCGCCACCAGGTCACGGACCGGTTCCCCCGCTCCAAGGGCAAGCGGGAGGATTTCCAGGTCGGCCTCCCCGAGAATTTTGGACGCATGCAAGGCTTGATGGTAATTGGAGATTTTCAGGCTGGCGTCGAGGGACTCCCAGGGGGCAAGGCTCTTGTTCACCCCCGCTTCGAGGTTCTTCGAGCGATAACTTTCGTGGAGTCCCTTCGCGGCAGGCTCGATCTTACGAATCGTCTCTTCGGTAAGACCCAGGTTTTCGGGATTCACGTTCAGGAAATTCCACAGCGTTTCCTTATCCTTGGGAAGGGAAACCGCCCGGCCGGTTTTGGCTTTCGACCACCAGGATTCCCCCTCGGCGAACCTTGCCGCGCTTCGTCCGCTTCCTTGCAACAGTCCGACCTTGGCGCCAAGGGCGAACGCCAAATAGTATTCGAACAAAGCGATTTTTCCGCCCCCGATCCCCAGTACGCGCACGCTTTCCGGTTTGATGCCGGCGGCCAGCAGATCGCACCAATATTGGATAGGCTGCGCATACGTGAAACCCTCGGCTTCCGGCATGGGAAGGAACTCGTAGCCGGGATGCTTTTCATCCCTGGAATTCAGGGTGCCGGGCCAATGCGCTTTCAATGCGATTCCGGGATTTTTCGCCTTGGTCGCCATGACTGCATCGCCCACCATGGCCGAAACCCCAACTGTCGAGCCCCCGCAATAGACCGTTCCGGAAAATCCCCTAAGCGCATGCGCAATCAGCGCATCGTACCCGACCATGCCGTCGTGGTATTTCGGATCGCAAGTACCCGCAACGATGACGACCGGCCCCCGAATGCGGGTATCCAGGGCTTTGTATTTCGATTCCCTTTTCGGTACCGGTTTCGTCTCACCATTATCCGGAGTTGCGGCCAGAGGGGTTTTCACATCGAGCCCCAAGTTCAAGGTTCGCAGGACCAGCAGCAA
Source organism: Fibrobacterota bacterium (assembly GCA_023249635.1). Lineage (GTDB taxonomy): Bacteria > Fibrobacterota > Fibrobacteria > UBA11236 > UBA11236 > Chersky-265. Next base: position 3,687 of record JAHFCH010000276.1, on the reverse strand, counting down.
CTGTTTCGCGAATTGCGGGTTCTTTCCCCGAAGCGACGTCCGCAGCTCCTCGAAAAGCGTGATTTCCTCCCGGATCAAACCCGGATCGTTACTGGTGGCCACGCCCCGGATGCAGCTCAGAAGGCAGGAGTCCAGGTCGCCGAGTATGGCGTGGAACATCGCTTCGGTAAAATGGGCGAACGGGAGCTCGATGCCCACTTGTTCGTGGCTGCGGCAAACGCCAATGGCCTGGTCGATGCCGGCCCGCATGAATACCGACGACGAGCGGCTTTCCTGGGCGATTGTCTGCGCATGAAGATACCGGCAGAATACATAGGGATTCCCGGGTTCCAACAGATGGGCCTGGAAATAGAGATCCCGAGCCTCCCGTGCCGGATTCAAGCCATCCCTCATGAGGAAGCGCGCCCGCGCAAGTTCGGCCATGGCCGTGGCCCGGAATGCCTTTTCCGACACCGATCCCTGATCTGAATTGACTCGATTGGCGATTTCGCCGAGCTTATCCTCTTCACCCAATCCTTCGTCCTGGATGGTTACCGGCTTTGCGAGGATTTCCAAGTCTGCAAACCCTTGCGAGAATTCGGCGCTGCCCGGATTGTCCTGGGAATTCCGGCACCGGGCTTCGGCGATTACGAACCGGAGCTCGTCACGTTTAGGCCCACGCATTTTTTCGACCCAAGGTTCCTGGGCGATGGCCTGCCGCCAATCCCGGATGCCTCTCGCCATCTTTGCGAGCCGAAGGGCGATTTCCCCATGGGCTTTGTCGCTCAGTTTTTGCCCTTGCAGCCGAACCAATCGCTTCTTCTCCCCGGTCAGTTCCGCGACGGAAAGGAAAGCCCCGTGATCGACCTTATAAGAGCTCAACTTTCCGACCAACCCGTCAATGGCATTGCTGGCTTCCTCCAAAACCGCGGCGAGCCGGTTCGCCTCCCTTTGCAGCGCCTTGGGCATATTGATTCCGCCCTTGTACAATAAATCGTGCAGGGTATCTGCCCAGACATGCTGCAAATCGGTCCGCACCTGGATCTCGGCCTTCCGTTCGATGGCCCCGCCGTCATGCCTTGGTTCGAGTACGTGCCGCACTGCCCGGGAGATTCCGTCCGGCATTTCGATTCCCATCGACCGCATGGTTTCCTGGAAGTCCGCACCGATGCAAACGTCCAAATGCAGGGATCCGTAGCCGAATTGATTGACTTCGGCGACCGTCTCCTTGTCCTCGCGGGCGAAAACCTTGAAGCAGCGCACGAGCATCTCTTCCGCAGCGGCCTTTTCCATGCGGGTATGCACGACGAGCCGGCCCCCGCACAGATCGGCGAATTGGTGGACGGGATCATCGTATTTTGCCTTGCGCAATATTTTTTCCGCGAAACTGGCGACTTCTTTGGGCCGGACTCCGACCGTAGCGAGCGGCGCGACCCTTTGACGGATCTCCTTCAGGAGCCATTCGATGATTATCGCGAAAGATTCATAACGCGGACGCTCATAGTCCACGTAAATCCGGACCTGGCTCTCAACGTCGACTGCTTTGCTCACTCGGATCCCTTTCGAGAATCGGGTAGTGGGAAACTCGAAACAATGTAAATCAGAGGCAAATCCGTGTCATAACCGTCATGCGGGATTCACGGAACACCCTTGGTACGATGAAACCATCGCGATGAAAAAGTGGCGGGTATCACAGATGCGGCTTGCACCCCACGTCACAATTTCCGCGCGGATACCCTTTCACCCAAGGTAGCTCGCAGTGAAGTTTTTTCGGTGAACACCTCTACGCGCGAGACGGCGGCCACCCGTTCCAAACCCAGAACGTTCACGGGTACGCACAACCCGGCATATGGAAATTGTTGGGGAATCGGAAGGTTCGAAGGGGGTCCTGGTCACTGCAGAGGCACAGAATTCCGGCGGCTGGTCCGGAAAGGCGGAAAAATGGTGGAGACAAGTAGTCTCTTTTCGAACTTTTTTTGCTGAATCTGGGCCAAAAACCGCACGCCTCCTTGAAAACTTCAGGGAATTTGTGGCCTCCTAGCTTCGGTCACAGTGGATCAAGGGTTAAATCCGTCTTTTTGCCGCTGCGCGTTCTTCGTGCTCGAACGCATACGTAAATGCGTCGAGTTCCCGATCGGTCATTCCGATCTCCCTTCCTGTCTTGCGCCAGCCCCCCACGGCGCGTGCGACCTGGCCTAATATCTCCTTGGCGCGGGTTTGGGAGATGCGGAAATAAGCGGTCACCGACATGAGTGCGTCTATGGTCATGTCAGGCCCGGTATCCTCTGATATCCAAGTCTTAAATTCGCGTTCGCGCTCGGGCGACGGATTTATGTCGAAGGCGGGTGACAGCCGCCAGAATTCCCGATCATCATGCAGGAACCCGTGATTGCGCAAGTGATCATCGACATTTGTGATCAGGATGGATAGGGCGATTCTCCGCCACAATTCTTCGATGTCCGCTTGTGCGTCCGCGCCATTTACCCTGATCGCATCCACAATCTGGGTATAGGTGTGGTCCTCCGGTTCCGCTGCTTCGACTCCGAGCATTGTTGCCGCGGAGATATACATGATACGCCGGCCGTTGCTGGCCCTGTCAAAGCGGCGGATCAGGGCGACGGGCAAACCTTCGCATTCGACAATCCGTGCTTGGGCGGCTTTGATGCCGGCCTTTCTTGCAAGCGTGAGGGCGAGAACCTCTCCTTTCGTAACGGCGCGCTCGTCCGCAATGCTAGGGAACTTGCCGATTGAGAGCGCGCCATCGTCGTCGATGACGGTACACTTCGGTCGCAAGCCGCCAAGAGATGTGCCTCGACCCCGCAGATAGGCGAGGTCGGCCGCGGTTTCCTGGTTCGACTCGACGGCACGCGAGGCATTCATCAAGTGCCCTAACTCTACGAGAGGCGGAGCCGTGCGGCGACCTTCTTCAGGCGCGCGTTGGAACAGCCCTCCCTCATCGCGGAAACGCAGCGCCCCGATGCGACTTGTGTCATCCACTGCCAAGAGATAGTCTAGCGCATTGAGGGGCAGGACGGTTTTCCCTTTGCTTTCGAGTCGGCGTTCAAGCCTGCGCTTTGCGTGATCACGCATGATGACCCGCCTGCCCCAACCATCTGGCTCGGTATCCGCAATTGCCGCATGGAAAAGGGAACCGCCTTCCGACTTCCGATGGAATTGCGGCCCGGCCGTGAGCGGCAGCGTCGGCCCGAGGGCAAAATGAGCGCCGGGGCCGAACCAGCTCGCGCTGTATTCGAAGGCGGCATTCTCGCGCCTTCCTTGGATATCATGGCGAAGTATGCCGACCTGCGGGCCGTCGTCCAGCATGACGTCGATCGTGCGTTTCATGCCGGCGGCATCCGTGACTTCTTCATGCGTACGCGTTTGGGCAGTCGCTCCTCATCGAGGAGGAGTCCCGTATCGTCACGGCTCACATCGATGAGGTTACTGAGCGGATCACCGAAGCCCAGTACGAACAGCGCCATGGCATACATACCTAGCCCAACACCGGCATCTCCTTTCTCTACGCGAAGATAGGTGTTCTTTGCGACACCCATACGCTCCGCGACGGCAAGGGTAGTTAGCCTACGTTTTCGACGTGCGGTGGCAAGATCGCTGCCGAACTTGACCAACGAACGCTTGACAGCGGGGGGTAAAACGTCAGAAACGCTTGAACGCATTTAAGGCTCCATATATAGACCTTTATGGCCT